>JBGZFC010000031.1:0-34080 GCA_041846575.1 Bacteroidota bacterium | reverse complement strand
TTGATGTTGGAGAATTATATTATTCAAATGATTTAGGTCAAAATTGGGAAATAATTTCAGAACTTCCTTCTATTATGCATGTATCTTACTATGCCAAAGGTGACACAGTGATAATTGGGGGATAGGGTAAAATTTATAAGTCTGACGATAAGGGAGTTACATGGAAGCGATGTTTTTGGGGTGGACCTAGCGATTATATACCATGTATCAAAGAGAGTAGCAATGGTGTATTGTTTGCAGGTCTTATCAGCTTTTTTCACAAATTTTAAATAGTGGAATTTTATGCTCAAATGATTGCGGTAGTTCGTGGATACGATCGGGATTAATCGGACACAGAATTAATGCAGTAGCACAAAATTCGAAAGGCACTTTGTTTGCCGCTACATTAGATGGCTCTGATGACATCATCATCTATAATCAAAACGGTATATGGAGATCAGAAGATTTTGGGACTTCTTGGATTTATATACCAAACTATTTTTATACGGAAGCATTGATAATAGATAAAGAAGATGTGATATATCGTGCGGATTATGCTGAGTTTACACCTCAAGGCGTTTTTAGATCAAAAGACAATGGCTATACTTGTGAGCAAATAAATTCAGGTATAAACTATTATGATAAAGCTATCAAAGAATTTGCTCTTTCTAAAGATGGATATCTGTTTGCCCGAGGTTACAAAGGTTTTATATATCGAAGTGTTGAACCTGTTTATACAGGTATTTTCAATAATAGTGTTGATATGACTTTAAAAATATATCCCAATCCATTTGTCGATTACATTCAATTAGATATCAATGATGCTCCTGTTTCAAGTGAAAAAGAGATTATTGTTTCTATTTTCGATATGTTGGGACGAAAAGTGTATGAAACTACTGTCAAAAGAGGAAAGATTTATCTGTCGCATTTGTCAAAAGGAATTTACAATATATGTGTAGAATATAATGGAGAGGTTGTCAATAAGAAAATGTTGAAAATGTAACTGTTTAAGCCGTTTTAGGGTATATTTATCATTTGGCTAAGGTAAAAAAAGCATCTTTTTGCAAAATAATTGCAGGAAAATTTTGCTGTTTGAAAAAAAGGTTCTATATTTGCACCCGCAATTTGAAAGAACAAGTTTTTTACCTGTTTAAAACGGATTGTAAAAGGGGCCGATTCGTCTATCGGTTAGGACGCAAGATTTTCATTCTTGAAAGAGGGGTTCGATTCCCCTATCGGCTACAATTTTTTAATAAACGATAGAGTCAAATACAAATGGCAAATCATAAATCAGCAGAAAAAAGAATCAGACAAGCTAAAGCACGTCGTTTGGCTAACAGATACGTTTCACGTACGGCAAGAAATAGTGTACGTAAGCTTCGTGAAATGACAAACAAAGAGGACGCAAAAAAAATGTATCCGGAAGTTTGTTCAATGTTAGACAAATTGGCAAAGAAAAAAGTTATACATCGCAATAAAGCAAGTAACTTGAAATCTAAATTAGCTGCACACGTTAACGCGTTAAACTAAAACAATCTATCAACAAAATAGGTTAAGCCGAACATAAAAATGTTCGGCTTTTCTTGTATTGATATTTTCTTGCCGGTATCTTTTGCGAATTAATTGTATTAAAAGATACTGCTATTTGATTAATTTTATAATTTTGTGACAATAAAAATAATAATTATGCTGAAACATATAGTACTTTTTAAGCTGGCTAATGAAGCCGAAGGAAATACAAAAATTGAAAATGCTCTGATTATTAAGCAGCGTTTAGAGGCTTTGAGCGAAGTCATACCTGAAATTGTAGATATAAAAGTTCGTATAAATGCCGATAATATGCCCGAAGATAATTACGATATAATGTTGGATTGCGAGTTTGAAAATGTCTGCGATTTGCAAATATATGCTACTCATCCCGCACATCTTCAAGTAGTGGAGTTTATTGGGAAAGTCAGAACCGCGAGAGCTGCAATTGACCTCGATTTTTAAGCCTCCTTTTTATCTATTAAAAAATAAAAAACCGTTGGCAGAGTTGCTTTTTTTTTGTAAATTTGTCTGATTTTCTATTGTGGAGATAATCGCGATTAAGAGTAATAATTTTCAGACAGATAATATATCATAAAAATGACAGACGAAGAGAAAAGAACGGCAAGCAATGGCTATTCCGCAGATAATATTCAGGTACTTGAGGGTCTTGAGGCTGTAAGGAAGCGTCCCGCTATGTATATTGGAGATGTTGGCGAAAAAGGACTACATCATCTTGTTTATGAGGTGGTAGATAACTCAATTGACGAAGCTCTTGCCGGATTTTGTACCGAAATAAACGTTATAATAAACGAAGATAATTCTATTACCGTTTCCGATAATGGTCGGGGAATTCCCGTGGATTATCATGAGAAAGAGAAAAAATCGGCTCTTGAAGTAGTTCTGACCGTACTTCACGCCGGAGGTAAATTTGACAAAGGCACTTACAAGGTTTCCGGCGGATTGCACGGAGTGGGAGTGTCGTGTGTGAACGCGCTGTCGCAATATCTAAAAGCGGAAGTACACAGAGACGGTAAAATTTATCTGCAAGAGTACTCTATAGGTAAACCGTACGCCGATGTGAAAGTCGTGGGCGAGACAGATAAAACCGGAACCACAATCTCTTTTAAGCCGGACGAAACTATCTTTATCGTCTCGGAATATCGTTACGACATCTTGTCAACACGACTGAGAGAGCTTGCTTTCCTAAACGCAGGCGTATCTCTTACTCTGACAGACAAACGAAATCAGAAAGATGACGGAACATACAAATCTGAGCGTTTCTATTCGGAAAGCGGATTGGAAGAGTTTGTTCGTTATATCGACAAAACAAAAGAACCGCTAATCACAGAGCCGATTCATATTACAACCGAAAAAAACGGAATCCCCATCGAAATAGCGATGACGTACAATACGACGTACAATGAGAACGTTTTTTCGTATGTAAATAATATAAATACAATTGAAGGCGGGACCCACCTGACCGGATTCAGAAGAGGTCTGTCGCGTACTCTGAAAAAATATGCCGAAGACTCTAAAATGCTCGACAAAGTAAAAGTAGATGTAAGCGGCGACGATTTTCGTGAGGGACTTACCGCCGTGTTATCAGTTAAAGTTGCCGAACCGCAATTTGAAGGGCAAACCAAAACAAAGTTGGGTAACAACGAAGCAATAGGAGCCGTTGACCAAGCAATAGGAGAGGCTTTAAGCACTTATCTGGAAGAGAATCCGAAAGAGGCAAAAACGATTGTAGATAAAGTTATATTGGCGGCTACGGCACGACAAGCAGCACGCAAGGCTCGCGAAATGGTACAAAGGAAATCGCCGCTTTCGGGAGGCGGATTGCCCGGGAAATTAGCCGATTGCTCGGAAAAAGACCCGGAAAGGTGTGAAATATTTATTGTGGAAGGGGACTCTGCAGGTGGAACAGCAAAGCAAGGACGCGAGAGAATGTATCAAGCGATTTTACCGCTACGCGGAAAAATTTTGAACGTAGAAAAAGTGATGCCACACAGAGTGTTCGACAATGCCGAAATAAAAAATATATATACGGCGCTTGGAGTAACCATCGGTACGGAAGAGGACTCTAAAGAGTTGAATTTGGAAAAATTGCGTTACCATAAGGTTGTGATTATGACCGATGCCGACGTTGACGGAAGCCATATTGCAACACTTATTCTGACTTTCTTTTTCAGATATATGAAGCCGCTTATTGAGCGAGGACACGTGTATATCGCTACACCTCCGCTATATCTGTGTAAAAAGGGGAAAATTGAGGAATATTGCTGGGATGAAGTGCAGCGTCAGGCATTTATAGATAAATATGCCGAAGGAAACGAAAACTCCGTGCATTCACAACGCTACAAAGGTCTTGGAGAGATGAATGCCGAACAACTCTGGGAAACAACAATGAATCCCGATAAACGCACTTTGCGACAGGTTACTATCGAAAATGCAGCCGATGCCGATATGATTTTCTCTATGCTTATGGGAGAAGATGTGGCACCACGTCGCGAGTTTATCGAAGAGAATGCAACTTACGCTAATATTGATGCGTAGTTTATATAAATGTAAGACGCAAAACTTTTTTATTTACGATTTTGGATTTCGGAATCTTTTAGCGTTCAACTATCAGTTGCTGACGTACGAATCTTTTTCGTGTGGAATTGGCAAGTAAACAGCTGAAAAGCAGACGACTAAACAACGATTATCGAACATCATCCAACTTCTGACAAAAAGATAGATAAATAAATTATTCAATGATACAACCACCCAAATTAAAAATAGGAGACAAGGCAGTAGTGCTGTCTCCGGCAGGAAAAGTTGCTCGGGAGATAGTTTACAAGGCTGTTTCGGTACTTACCGATTGGGGGTTGAATGTTGAAATTGCAGAAAATGCACTTTGTCAATCGGGACGTTTTAGCGGATTTGTCGAACAACGACTATCGGACTTACAAAAAGCCATGAATGACCCCGAAGTGAAACTTATTTTCTGTTCACGTGGAGGATATGGTACTGTTCATCTGTTAAGTAAACTTGATTTCGCAGGTATTAAGAAATATCCTAAATGGCTTGTCGGGTTTAGCGATATAACGGCTCTGCATAGTGCTTTGCAAAGTAGAGGATTAATGTCGATACACGGACCTATGGCAAAACATTTTGCCGATGAGGGTGGCGGCGATGTGTCGGTAAGATTTATAAAGGCATTGCTTGCAGGCGAAAAGCTAAACTATGAAATACCTGTAAATAGTCATCGTTATCTTAATAGAGAAGGGAAAAGTTCGGGCAGATTATTTGGCGGAAATCTTGCGGTTTTGTGTGGATTGGTTGGTACAAAATTTTTAAAAATTCCCCGAAAAGGCATACTATTTATAGAAGATATTGGTGAAGAGCCTTACAAAATAGACAGATATATTTATCAGTTGAAACTTGCAGGTGTTTTTGAGCAAATTTCCGGTTTGATGGTTGGACAGTTTACAAATTATACCGAAGATAACAGTATGTACTCTGCATTACGTGAGTCTATTATCGCATCGGTAGCAGAATATTCATTCCCCGTTTGTTTTGATTTTCCTGTGGGACATGTTAAACTTAATTTCCCTCTTGTAATGGGAAAAATGGCAAAATTGGTCGTGAAAGAAAATCAAATCTTCTTTAAGCAGAATTAAAATTTTGAACACTATTACATTTTAGCGATTATGGAGTTACCAATGGAGCTTGTATTATTAATAGGTTCGTTTCTTTTTTTCGTAAGCATGGTGGTTGGTAAAGCCGGAAATAAGTTTGGCGTACCGGTGCTGTTGCTTTTTTTGCTCGTGGGTATGGTTGCCGGAGGAGATGGTTTTGGTCTGAAGTTTGAAAATATTCAAATAGCACAGATCATCGGTTCGGTTTGTTTGATAATAATACTCTTTTCGGGAGGCTTGGATACCAAGTTTTCCGGTATAGAACCCGTATTAAAACCGGGAATTGTATTGTCTACTTTAGGGGTGTTTTTTACTGCAGCAATTACCGGACTTTTTACATGGTGGCTTACCGACCGATATTTTGCCGGTTTTGGAATGGGTTTGCTTGGTGCTTTTTTGTTGGCTGCTACGGTATCATCAACTGATTCGGCATCTGTTTTCGGTATTTTACGTTCCAAAGGACTTTCTCTGAAAAACAATCTGCGTCCACTACTCGAATTGGAAAGCGGTAGTAACGACCCGATGGCTTATATGCTTACCGTTACAATGATAAGTGTAATTAATTCGGGCTCAAGTCTTAATTATTGGGGAGTTGCTTTCGATATTGTAATACAGTTGGTCGTTGGTTCTTTATTGGGATATTTCATGGGGCGTTCTTGTGTTCGTGTTATCAATAGAATAAAAATGGATAATCATTCGCTTTATCCTGTATTATTGCTTATAACCGGAATATTTATCTATGCAGTTACATACTATTTGCGAGGAAACGGATATTTGGCGGTTTATATTGCCGGCTTGGTTATAGGCAATTCTAGATTTGTGCACAAACGCACATCTATGAATTTTATGGATGGTTTCGCATGGATGAGTCAGATACTGCTTTTCCTTACTTTGGGATTATTGGTAAATCCGAGCGAGCTTGTACCCATACTTGTCCCCGGTGTTATTATCTCCCTGTTTATGATATTTATAGCTCGTCCCATTGTTGTTTTTTCGTCTTTAATTCCGTTTAGAAAAATATCGTTTCGAGGCAAGGCATATATTTCGTGGGTAGGGCTACGGGGAGCGGTGCCAATTATTTTTGCCATATTACCGTTAGCGGCAGAGGTGGAAGGAGCACGCACTATTTTTAATATTGTTTTCGTGGTAACTATAGTTTCATTGTTGCTTCAAGGTACATCTTTACCGGTAATTGCAAGATGGCTTCGATTAGCTGAGAAACCGAAAAATTATAGAAAACTCAAAGTCTTTGATGTAGAGTTTCCCGAAGAGATAAAATCGGCAATGAGCGAAATTATCATTACAGAAGAGACATTGAAGCATGGTAAAAACTTGATGGAGATGCCTTTACCCGATAAAACGTTGGCTGTAATGGTAAAACGTGGCGACCATTTCTTTGTGCCCACCGGACAAACAGAGCTGCACAAAGGAGATAAACTATTGGTGATTTCCGATGATGAAAAGGCACTTAAAGAGACTTATAAAAATATAGGCATCTCTAATTTTGCGTATCAAAAAAATGAATAGCATTTCATATAATACATTAACCCTTAATTATATTGCCATTTTACTAAAAAATATGAAAAAAGAATTTATATCACTATTGCTTGTACTAAGCATCCCTTTCAACTTGTATCTTTTAACTTCTTGTGGTTCGAGCGACTCGAAAAAGCAAAATCAAAAAGAGATAAAAGTTGAATATGTACAACAATCGCCTTCTTTTAATGAAGATAGTGCATTCTATTTTGTTCAAAGGCAGGTGGATTTTGGTTCACGCGTTCCGGGTACTGCTGAACATAGAGCTTGTGGCGACTTTTTGTCTGCTAAGTTAGAAAGTTTTGGAGCTGAGGTTATTGAGCAAAAAACAGAGATAAAACACTATAATGGCAGAAAAATCCCGATTCGTAATATTATAGGCTCTTTTTCGCCCGAGAAAGAGAAAAGAGTCCTTCTTTTCGCACATTGGGATAGTCGTCCTTTTGCAGATGAAGAGACCGATCCGGAAATAAGAGAAAAGCCTATATTAGGAGCAGATGACGGTGCAAGCGGAATTGGAGTTTTGCTTGAAGTTGCTCGTCAGTTGCAAATGCAAGAAAGCAAAATAGGTGTCGATATTATATTTTTTGATTTGGAAGATTGGGGACCACCTTCATATTTGATACCATATCCCGATGGCGATTGGTGGTGTATGGGTTCGCGTTATTGGTCTGAAAATCCGCATGTTTCAAACTATAAGGCTTCTTTCGGAATTTTGTTGGATATGGTGGGGGCGTTTGATGCAAAATTCCTTAGAGAAGGACATTCGGTATATTTTGCACCAGATATTCTGCAGAAAGTTTGGCGAAAAGCATCGGAATTGGGATATGATAACTTTTTTAAGAACAAGATGGGCGGTTATATTACAGATGACCATGTGCCTGTTAATGAGAATGTTCATGTGCCAAGTATAGATATTATCAATCAGAATTCCAATACATCAACCGGATTTGGTCCTTATTGGCATACCCACAAAGATGATATGCGTAATATTAGTAAAGCTACTTTGCGTGCTGTAGGGCAGACCGTGCTTGAAGTTATTTATTGCGAAGAGTAAATTTCTATAGAGCAAAGAGAAAAGAGCAATGGATAAAAGACCTTTTTGTTTATGATTTTCAAATTCGGATTTACCCCTCTAACTTCAAAATGGTAATTGTAGCAGGGGTGCTATTTTAATAAATTCCGCAACATGAAACACAAAATAACGGCAATCTCGGAGCGTATAAAGGGGATCTTGATGACCAAAAATATTTTAAGGGCACAGGTTTCGTACAGAAAATACAAGTGTCGCATTTATTTGCAGTCTCTGCAACATCCCCCAAAAACTCCTTTTTACCACTTATAGTTTAGCCCGAAACTTAACATTTCGTTTACCTGTAAATATTTGAATCGAGGGTCTTTAGGTACGTTATCATCATATCTTAAATGTAGGTATATTCGGGTGGAAAAAGCCTTTGTGTGTGCCATATCCAAAGTGTTTTCAAATTCGGAATCGATATTGTTGTAATTGGTGAAAAATTTTAGCCTCGAAGTCCAGTTTATATATCTATTAAAATCGTATGTAAGCTCATTTATTATTGTAGAACCAAAATAGAGACTCGTTTTCTTGTTCTCTTCTATACCAAATCGGGCAACATCCACTTTATCGTTGCCGACATATTTAAAATTGACGGAAATCGGAGCTAAATGCAGCTTCATTCTGAGTCGTCTGTGTCTCACCTTTTTCGATTTCTCATCCAATTCATATTTAAAACCGATACCGGTATTTACATAAAGAGGAGCCAAAAATGAGGATAGCAATTCGGTAGAGTTTGATTTGTGGCTGTTGAAAAATTGAGTTCTTGCTTCTAAATTTGCCGAGTAAGACCATCTTTTTATAAATGCATCTATGCCAAAATCGCCAAAATATCGGATTAAATCCTGACCTATTGAGTATTTTCTCAATGAATCTTCCGGTGCGTTAAAAACAGACAGTTGCCACTCTAATATGTTGTTAAATCTTACTTTGTTCTTTTTATAATTGAGACTTATTTTTTGCAAACTGTTTATATTCATATTACTTATTCCGCCTTTGTGCCAGTTGGCTGAAAAATAGTTCTGAGAAAATTGCAGAGAGTTTGCTCCTGTAAGAATCCAATATTTTCTCTTGATTTCCGCACCTTCAATGGTTGGCACGATTAAAGAGAAACTAGTTTCGGATGAAATAGGGGCTTTAAATGGATTAAATCCTTCCAAAACATCTTCCCCTTTTATTTGTGGAGGGTTAGATGCAAAGTCTTTAACAGAATAGTTAACTCTGTCGGGGTAGTTAAAATAGTAGTTTCTCCTCACCGATTGTATAAATTTTGCTCTGTTTAGTCTTGGGGCAAATGTCTCATTTTGATTAATAAGTTGTCCCGATTCAGTATTTTTGTTCGGGTTATAAAGATTTAAGCCAAGTGGCAATATCTTTCCATTAAAAATAATTGGCAGAAACAGCGGATTGTAAAACAAAGTGTCTCTGAAAGTTAATCCTTGCAAAGCTTCTTCATTATAGTGGTGTTCAAATCGTACTGTGCCGTTTTCGTTTCTTATATTTACACTATCATTTTTTGAAAAAAACAGGTCTAATCTTTCTTTCTTTTTATAATCCGGTAATTTGTGTTGTGAAAAAAGTCCGACGCAATGTAAAAACAGAACTATAAAAATGGTAGTTTGTCTCATAAAGTTTCAATAAAGATATTTTTAAAAGCGCAAAAATACAAGATATTTTTCAGAATATAAACATTATATGTTCGCTTTTGTCTGTTAGCAAACTAATAACTGATAGTGAAAGGTTGAAAGCATAAATTCCAAAGTAGCCCACTCCTGTTGGTGGAATTTGTAATCTCGACTTTCTGAAAAGCTTATTTATTTACCGGACTAATATTACGCGAAAGGATTTGCTGTAGCGATAATGCTCCGCAACATCCGGGGTAACGCGAACCACAATCCCCTAAGTACGTATTTTACACCGCCAATCACAAAAATATCAGAATCAACAGTTGAGCAGTAATTACACGTAAAAACATTGTAAGCGGATAAACAGTAGCGTAACTTACGGCAGGAATATCGTTTCCGGCAGTGGAGTTTGAAAAAGCTAATGCAGGAGGGTCTGTCATACTTCCCGAAATCATTCCTGTCAAAACAAAATAGTTGACTTTATAAACTTTATGTCCTATTGTTCCGATAATTATGAGCGGAAAAACGGTAATAATAGCTCCGTAACCAATCCATTTGTATCCGCCACTTAAAATAGTTTCCACGAAACCTTCGCCTGCACCTATTCCCACACATGCCAAGAATAGAGCTATCCCTATTTCGCGTAACATCAGATTGGCACTCATGGTTGTATATGTAACGAGTTTATATTTAGGTCCGAATTTGCTTATTAGAATTGAAACGATAAGCGGACCTCCTGCCAGACCCAATTTTACGGGTTGCGGAATTCCCGGAATTATAAACGGAATATTTCCCAAAAGAACACCAAGAGAAATACCTATGAAGATTGATATAAGGTTAGGCTCTCTCAGTCGTTTGAGAGAGTTTCCCAAAAATTTTTCCACGTTTGCTATTGATGATTCGGAACCCACAACGGTAACTCTGTCGCCAAGTTGCAACTTCAACCGTGGTTCGGCAATCAAATCCACACCTGCGCGATTTACTCGTGTAACGTTGATGCCGTAAAGATTTCTCAGTTTTAACTGTCCGATAGATTTTCCGTTTATGTCGGCTTTTGTTATTGAAATCCTGCGAGAAACCAATTGAGAGTCGAGTTTGTCCCATTGTGTTCTGTCCATATCTATGCGCTGTCCGATTAATGCTTCAATAACATCAATATTTTTCAGATTTGAAACAATCAGTACTTTGTCATTCTTTTTGAGAAGAGTATCGGTTTGCGGAACAACAAGTTCTCCACTATTGGCATGCAAAACACGAGAAAATACAAATTCTTTGTTAATTAGTTTTTTTATTTCCAGAATCGGCTTGTTGAATATCGTTGGGTTTTCTACGATGAGCGAAAACATATTCGCTTCGGTTAATTTTGTATCGCTTTGCGAATCTAAACTTGCTTTCTCTTTTTCGGGATTGATTTTAAAAATATATTTGAATATTACTAAGGTCAGTATAATTCCTACTACGCCAAGCGGATAGGCAACTGCATATGCTGTGGCAATTGTAGGATCTGATTTTCCGGCAATATCGGTATATGTTTGTTGTGCAGCACCCATTCCGGGAGTATTGGTAACTGCTCCCGAAAGAATTCCCACCATTGTTGCAATGGGAGTATCTGTAATTAAATGTATTGCATAAGCTGTTGTTACACCCAAAAATACAACGCCTGTGGCAAGCAAATTCAGGGTAATTCCACCTTTTTTAAAAGATGAGAAAAAACTCGGACCAACCTGCATCCCTATTGAATAAATAAAAAGAATAAGTCCGAACTCTTTCATGAAGTGCTGCACTTCAGAATTTATTTTCAAGCCGAAATGTCCGAGGAATATCCCGAAAAACAGAATCCACGTTGTGCCTAAAGAAATTCCGAATATCTTTACTTTTCCCAGAGAAAGCCCTATGGCAATTACAACCGAAAGCAATAGTATAGAATGGGCAATATCTGTCCCTGTTATTAAATCAATTAACCAGTCCATTTTTGTATTTATAACCTAATAAAAGTACTTAATGTAAAAAGCGTACAAATATACTACTTATTTTGCATCAAAAAAAATAACATAACATAAGCAACTGTTTGTTAAACTTTTATTTAGAGCGCTTGTAATCAAACAATTGTGTATTGTTTTAGATGCGGGGTTTTTATTTGAATTTCAACACATTACAATGCTCATTCTAAAAAATTACCAAACTATTGACAAAAAGAAACAGATAGATAGTATGTTGTAAGCTCAAAGTGAAAAAATAATATTGTTTATTTTGATAATCCAAATAAAGTGGCTAACTTTGCACGCTTTTTCTTTTATGGGAAAGTTGTATAATTAATTATTATAAAGAACAGCAAAATGCCAAAAATTAAGACTAATTCCGGTGCCAAAAAGAGGTTTGCCCTTACCGGATCAGGAAAAATCAAAAGGAAACATGCGTACAAAAGTCACATTTTGACGAAAAAGACAAAAAAACAAAAGAGAAATCTTACTCATACAGGTCTTGTTCACAAAGTTGACGAGAAAAACATTAAAACCTTATTAGGTTTATAGTAGTTTACTTAACGTAAATGTTTCAAAAGTAAAAAGATTTAATAACCGAATGTATGTGCTAAAGATTCCCCGAACATGGAACGCCATCATTCAAAAAAAGTAACATTATGCCAAGATCAGTAAATCATGTTGCATCACGCAACCGCAGAAAAAAAGTTCTGAAACTTACAAGAGGCTATATAGGTGCACGTAAAAACGTGTGGACAGTAGCCAAAAACACATGGGAAAAAGGTTTGACTTATGCGTACCGCGACCGTAAGAACAAAAAACGTAACTTCCGCGCTCTTTGGATTCAACGTATCAATGCAGGAGCACGCGAATACGGAATGTCTTATTCTCGTTTGATGGGAGCTTTACATAAGCACAATATCGACATCAACCGCAAAGTGCTTGCCGATTTGGCAATGAACCATCCCGAAGCCTTCAAAGCTATTGTTGACAAAGTGAAATAGATAGCATTTAAAGTTTTATATACAGAGAAAGGAGAAATCAATTATTGATTTTTCCTTTTTTTTACTAACAATAGGAAAAAACGCCTTATCTTTACCGCCTAAATACTTAATTTTAAATTCTCAGAAAAATGAAAACTTTCACGATTGAAGAACAGGAGAGAATTGAAACGGTTTTAAAAATGTGCAAAGTCTGTTTCGTTGGTGTAGTTGACGATGGATGTCCATACGTTATTCCGATGAATTTCGGGTACGATGAAGGCATAATCTATCTGCACTCGGCACAAGAGGGTCGCTCTATTTGCGCTATGGAAAAAAATCCGAATATATGTGTTACTTTCTGTACCGATACCGAACTTATTCGTCAGCATCCTGAAGTGGCATGCAGTTATCGGATGAAAGCGGCAAGTGTGATTTGTGAGGGTAGAGTAGAATTTGAGGAAGATTTTGACGAAAAAGAGAGAATTTTGGGAATCATTATGAAACAGTATATCGATAAATCATTTACTTTTTCAGCTCCTGCAGTTAATAATGTGAAAATATGGAAGTTACCATTACAAAATGTAGGAGCAAAAGAGTTTGGCACAATGAAACCGGGTTTTATTCCGTTTAAATAGAGGGCTACTGTGTGACTTGGAGATAGACTGGGGTAAGTGGGAGAAGATGGCTTTGTCTTCGTTATCAAATAATCTGGAAATAGTAAAAGTTTTTTGTTTTTTTTGCTCTTTTGTATTGTTTCTGAGGAAATCGAAAATGCTAAATCTGCAATCGTAAATAAAAAAATGCTTTCCGTAAAAACTTTTCCCGGTATGAAGTGTTTAGCAAATACACTAAATAAAATCACAGTTTAATAAATCACATTTTTTAATTATGTTATGAAAAAAATAGTAATAATAGCACTTATATTAGCAGTTACGGCGTTTTCTCTATCAGCAAAAGAGCCTGTAAAAACAGTTAAACCAATCGTAATGGACACAAAAATGTTCAAAGAGATGGTTTTTGATTACGAAAAAAATCCGACAGAATGGAAATATGTAGGAGATAAACCTGCAATAATAGATTTTTGGGCAGCATGGTGTGCACCATGTAAAAAACTATCCCCAATATTAGACGAATTGGCAGTGGAATACGGCGAAGATATTGTTATCTATAAAATTAACGTTGACGAAGAGAAAGAACTTGCCGCTAATTTTGGCATACGTAGCATTCCTACAATTTTGTTTATTCCCTTAAACGATAAGCCACAAGTGGCACAGGGAGCACTCCCCAAAGATGCGTTGAAAGAGGTTATCGACTCATTTTTATTGAATAAATCCGCCCAAAAAACAGAAAAGTAATGCTTATCACAAGCTTGCAAAACCCTGCCATAAAAAATATTGTAAAGCTTTCGAAAAGTAAAGAACGTCGGGAGCAGCAACTGTTTATTATTGAGGGTGCGCGTGAGCTTTCTTTGGCATTGCATAGCGATTATCAAACTCAGTCGGTATATGTTTGCAGAGAGATGTTCGAGAAGAGCAAATATCCCGATGTATTGGACTCTCTGTCCGAAACGACAATATTCGATATTTCTCCACAAGTTTTTGAAAAAATAGCTTATCGAGAAAATTCTGATGGTATAGTAGCGTTGGCAAAGCCAAAATCGCATACACTTAAAGACTTAAAACTGTCGGAAAATCCTTTTATTATAGTTTTGGAAAAGGTAGAAAAGCCCGGCAATCTGGGAGCAATTCTTCGGACTGCTGATGCTGCCGCAGTAGATGCCGTTATCGTTTGTGACCCACAGACCGATTTATATAATCCGAATGTAGTTCGTTCGAGCGTAGGTACTATTTTTACGATGCAAACTGCTATTTGCACTTCTACAGATGCAATAGAGTGGTTGGTTGACAAAAATATTACCACCTTCGCAGCTGAATTGAATGCTGCCGAATTTTATCAAAACATCGATTTCACACAACCGTCAGCCATTGTTATGGGTTCAGAAGCTGAGGGTTTGACAGAGGTGTGGCTAAATAATACAAAAAAGCGAATCAAAATTCCCATGCGAGGAAAAATTGATTCGCTTAATGTATCGGTATCAACTGCCGTTCTCGCTTTTGAAGCGATGCGACAGAGAGGATTTTAACTGTTTCTTTCCGTAATTTCTTCAGATATTCCGTTAACTGTATGGAACATATTTCGTTGAGACTTCATCAGGTTAACCGATTGCAATGCTATATTCTTACTTTCGTTCAAAATATTCAAGAATAATATACTGTTGCGAGTGCTGTTATCTCCTGCTTTTACGCGTTTTATCTGTCTCTTTGTAAGACGAGCACATAAATCCAAAAATTCATCTCTTAGTTCATTTACTTCCGAGAACTTAGAGTAGTCGTTGCTGTCTATTATATCTATAAATGTATTGTAAAGCATTGCTATTTTTTTGTAAAGAACTTCCATGTCTTCTTCTTGAGCATCGCTAAAACCTTTATGGTTGTTATTGATATACATTGAACTATCGGCAGTGATTACTCGCAAAGCTTTAGATATCTCGTATGTGTAATCCACAATCTGAACATACTCTTGCTCTATATCTAATTCTCGAAGAGTAATGGATTGGATTGTAGGAACAACTTCATAGGTACGTTTAGACCTGTATTTTTTGTATAGCTCGTCGGCACGTACGGAAATATCTCTTAACAGTGCTCTATCTTCATTTCTTAATCCTATAATATTGTCATGATAGATACTCAATACAGACTTGATGGTATCTCTAACTTCTACAGTAGATGCCTTTACAACACCCGATTCATCTTCAAGTAGTTGTCCTTGCTCAGCCTGAGCAGATTTTCTTTTACTATGAAATTTGGATGATTTGAAAAGAATGAACCCTACCAGAACCAACATTGAAAAGACTGCTATCTTTCCACCCCAAACTAAGGCACTGGCAACCAATCCTGCCACAGTAAAGGCAACTAATGCCGTAATAAACCATCCGCCGATTACAGTAACCACTCCGGTTATACGATAAACAGCGCTTTCGCGTCCCCAAGCACGGTCGGCAAGAGAAGACCCCATGGCAACCATAAATGTTACATAAGTAGTTGATAATGGAAGTTTCAACGATGTACCCAATGCAATAAGCATGGCAGAAATAGTTAAATTAACTGATGCGCGTATAAGGTCGAACGATTGTCC
Source organism: Bacteroidota bacterium (assembly GCA_041846575.1). Classification (GTDB taxonomy): domain Bacteria; phylum Bacteroidota; class Bacteroidia; order Bacteroidales; family Dysgonomonadaceae; genus JBGZFC01. Next base: position 18,495 of record JBGZFC010000031.1, on the reverse strand, counting down.
TGAGGTGTTATATTCTTCGGGTAATGTAAATCTACTGTTTAATTTGTCCAGAAGAGATTGAGGCAAGATTTTTTTTATCACTTTGTTTGATTCTACACCCCAACGTACAAGAGAGCGTGACAGAGGTGTAGAAGAGAAGCGTTCCAATCCTGCTCCCTGTCTTCCCAGGTTTACTTCTGTTTCTGTTACGGTACGGGCTTTTTTTGAAAACCATAGAGCCAAAACCATAACTAATCCGGCAGCGAGCAGGATTCTCGGATCGGCTTTTACCGGACCATTTAGAGAATCCATATATAGTGAGTCTAACGAGCCACCATTATGCAAAACATCTATACTATGTTTATAAGCGTCTAAACCTGCCAACGGCACACCGATAAAATTTACCAAATCGTTACTCGCGAAAGCTAATGCCAGAGCCATTGTGCCTGTTAGTACAATTATTTTTAGAATATTTATCCTGAAAATGAATTGCAATACAGCCATTATAATTGTCCATCCGGCAAACGTAAACAGAAGAGTTCTAAACATGTTTGCTTCAATCATTTCCATAAAATCTGTTACAACAAAAGGACTGCCTTTCAATCCTTTAAATATTATGAAATAGGTTATCGCCGTAAGTGCAAATCCACACCATATCGCTCCCAAGTATTTGAATGATATTTTGTATTTAAAAGAAAAAATACTTCTCGAAATAAACATCACTACACTACCTACAACAAAAGCAATGGCTACCGACACAAAAATACCGGAAATAATTGCAAGAGCTTTTCCTGAGTTGATATATTCAACCAGATTGCCACCGTTGTTTTGCCAAATACTGAAAAGGGCAACAGCAACACCTGCTCCAAGCAGTTCGAAAACCAATGAAACTGTGGTAGATGTAGGCAACCCAAGCGAATTGAATACGTCAAGCAGTATCACATCGGTGAGCATAACGGCGAGAAACAGCATCATTATGTTTTTGAAAGAGAACATTTCGGGATGGAAGACCCCGCTTCGGGCAATTTCCATCATACCATTCGAAAACATTGTTCCGAGCATAACACCCAGTGATGCAACAGTCAGAATTACCCACAATGGAGCTACTTTTGAACCGATGCTTGAGTTAAGAAAGTTTACGGCATCGTTTGCAACACCGACATACAAGTCAAGTACCGCTAATACAAGCAGAATAATTACAATGATAAGATAAATAGAATCCATAAATAAGATTTTTTTTCAACTTTTTGATATAAGAACTTTTCATTTTTTGAATTCGGCTTCAAAGTTAAATAAAGATTTATTCACGTAACAATAATTTTTCTGCTTTCTGTTTCTACAAATGAAAACTTAACATAAACGTAACAATTCTTTTTGATAAGCAAAAACTATAAACAGAATGTTTTTTTTTACAAGATGTATAAACGACAAAAGGCGGAGTCTCATAAGTACCCAACTGCTTAGCTGCTTTTGATGTTTGGACTCAATAACGTACTTTGTGTACGCCTGTTTGCCCTCAATATCAGCGTATTGTATTTGGATATTTCTGAAATATATTGCTGTTTTTTTTAGTCGAATATTTGTTTTGAGACAACCTCTTTTGTCTGTTGAGTTTCAGTTTTTATCCTTTTACTTTATGAATTTGGCTCGTTTTATAAGTATTACAATTGTTACAATATAAAGAAATACAATTGCAAAAGGTATCGCTACAAATCGCATATCAGGCAAAAGAATCCAAAGTATGAGTACTAACGCTGTTCTAACGATTCCGTGAAAAATACCCACCCAATGTTGCACAATCCACGAAAACGGTAACCACATCAGTCCGGTAAGGATGCCCACTGTGAGTGGCAGCGAAGTGTAATCCGCCATAAAAAACGGAATGGCGATGGCATAAACCAACAGAGCTTCTCCCATAGCCAAGAAAAACAAATTGTCGAAACTGTTTTTAGGTTTTTTCTTATCCAAAAAGTTTTCTCCGGTAAATTTCGAAATAAGCATTCCTAAAAAAGCAATAAATCCGGTGCATATAAACAGTAACCAAACTTTTAGTTCGGGAGGCAGGAAAATTCCGCCGATGCCTGCGATAGTCCACATAATAATACCAGCCAGAGGCATAGCAAGAAATTTTCGTTGAGCAAACTCTTGTCGTTGTTTTTCTAAAGATTGTACCTCTGTTTTCATCTCTTCTCAAATTTAGAAAAGTCGAAATAGACCATTTTTAATTCTTGTGTTACTGTTTCATCAGCTTTTACATCAAAGAGCATTTTGTCAGGATTGGGAGGACCCATCTCTGCAGCCGTATTATTAGAAAAAGCATACCCTTCGGCAGGTATTCCCATTATTCCCAAATCTAATTTTTCGTTGTTGTTCTCATCGTGAAAAGTTGCGATGATATATTTGCCTTCGGCAATAGAATCCACATTCCAAGAGGCACAGTTATTTTCGATAGCAATAGCCGCATTTTGGATTGATTCCTTTTTAGCAAGATTCTCTTTACCTTTGAAAAGGGCAACCATAACTTTTCCGTCATTGCTTTTGAGATTTTCAAAGCGTACGTTTAATTTCCCGTTTTGAGCTTGCATTTGAGCAGCAAACAGAATAATTGTTCCTGTCAATAATAATAAGTGTTTCATTTTCTTTTTGATTTTTAGAAGTTATAAGTTTAAATATCCTTTTAACGATTCAACATATTCTTCAAAGGCTTTTATGCCTACTTGTGTAATTTTGCAAACGGTGCGGGTTCGTTTTCCTGCAAATCCTCTTTCCACTTCAATGTAACCCGCTTCGCTCAACTTATCGATTTGCACACTCAAGTTTCCCGATGTGGATTTGGTTTGTTCTTTCAAATAGACAAAGTCGGCTTCTTCCACCGATAGCAATATAGACATTACCGCCAATCGAAGTTCGGAGTGGAGTAGGGGGTCGAGTTGTTTAAACATAATTTTTCTGTAGTTTAAAGCTGTCAATTAATGCATAAATTGAAATCAAGAATAATGGTAAATGATAAACTCCTACAAAGACAGTTGAAGGATTGAAAAAGCTCATCATATTCCAGAATCCGATGATGGTACCGGAAATGGCTGTCATTCGATATACCGATGGGCTTACGGCAGGCTTGCAAAAAATAAGAACCGTAAGAAAAACAGGAGTCATCGGGCAAAACTGTATGGATTGCGCCACATGTCCGGTAAAGAAATGAGAGGGATTGAAATCCGGCATTCCCGAAAAATTCATGGGCCACCAAAAGCAAAACAGTGCAACCGGAATAAGCCAGCCGTTCTTTTTGGTAATGTTTTGGAACGTATATTTATTCTCTTTTTTCGATACATCGCGTAGCCAAACAATCGACGTTAGCAGCATAAGGATGATGTTGGATATCACAAAACTCAGCCCGAAATTATCGGTTACAGCGATATTTTGAACAAACGCATAAACCCCGTAACTGCATCCTGCAAAAATGGTAAAAGGTTTCCGAAAAGAGTTCTTCAAAATAATAATACCTATAAAGAACAACAGCGTTATAATCTGAAAAACAGCCCCGTAAGGAATCAGTTGCCGGACAAATGAGTTCGATAGCGTTGTGGTAACAATATTCCCTATTTCACTTGGAATAAATCCCTTGCTCGCAAAAGGAGGAAGAATAAATGCCGTCAATAGCATGGAGAAGAGAAACCAACGCGATAAGATTATTTTGTCTGTTTTCATTTTTTTCGCCCTTTCCAATTTAAAATATGTCCGGGTATAACCATTATAACCAAAAAGATAATCGCGAAAATAAGAATGGACTCGTATCCTTTTACAATCAGACATAAAAAAGAGAGAAGAATTCCGGCAAATCCCGAAAAAATAATCGGCTTAAACCGTATAATCAATCCTGTAATGGCTGTTCCGCTCCCCATCATAAGTATCACGATAAAAAGAATGGGTATATTCCACAAAAAGATGGCAGATGTGGATACGATAAGTCCCGCTATTCCGAATACAATCCACACGTAACCGATAATTCTATCAATATAGGTTTTTACTCCTTTTTCCTGTTTCCTAATAATCCGCATCATTGTGGGAAACCCGATGACAGGTATCAGAAACCACAGGTAATTCCAATTTGGATTTCCCGTAGTTGAAAAGAAATACCAAACCACTAATGACACAAGTATGGTTGTGTAGCCCCAAATAAGAAACGGCAAACCGTTGCCTTTTTCCAATTTATGTTGCGTGTTGTTAATCATTCGAGTGATAAGTTCCAAACTCTCTTTCTCGTTTAATTGTTTGTTTTCCATTTTGTTTGTTGTTTTAAAGAGTGAATATTCTTGAGTTTATAAATGAAATATAGTGCAAATATAAATCTGTTTATTTTATAAACCAAATAATCGGACAAAAAAATCTTTATTTTTTTGAAAAAATTATTTCGTGTTACGTGAACTGTTACCACGCGAAATGATTTGCATGGAAGCGAGGAGAAAAGTATAATTTGGTTTTAAGAGATTCTTAATTGTGTAGATTACAAATATTTCCGACAAGGTTATTTAAAATTCTTTTCTTAAAATCAGTTCTCCTACAGCAAAGTCGAAAGGGGTAGTTATTTTTATATTGATTTCGTCGCCTTGCACCAAAACTATTTTCATTCCATTCTTTTCAGCTACCGATGTGTCGTCGGTAAAAAATGAATTGTACTCTGTTTTATAGGCATTTTTTATATCGGAGGCAGAGAAAACTTGAGGTGTTTGTACAATTTTAATGGAATCTCTGTCGATATTTTTACTACCATCGTCGGTAATTTGGCGAATACTGTTCTTTTCGTCAATTACGGGAACTACGCCACATCCGGAATTGAAAGCATTTTCGAAACATCGTTTTATCACTTCTTGCGATACAAAAGGTCGTGCGGCATCGTGAATAGCAACAAATTCATTGTCGGATATTTTTTCCAATCCGTTTTTTACGGAGTGAAAGCGAGTTTCTCCACCGAAAGCTATCGTATGTTTTATATTGAAATCGTATTTGTAGCACAATTTGTTCCACAACTCGCAAAATTCTTGTGCAAGTACTACCACTATTCGCATATTGCAATCGAATTTGTAGAAAGCCTCTATTGTGTGCATCAAAACAGGTTTGTTGCCGATTGTTTGAAACTGTTTGGGTATTTCACCTCCTGCTCGCAAACCTTTGCCGCCGGCAACTATTATTACACTAAAACGTTGTTTCGGTATCATACGCATTAAATATTGGAGATATCGTTCAATATTTTTTGCAGCTCTTCGTCTGTTTTTGTGAGTTTACTTTTGCAAAAAGATATTAGTTCCGATGCTCGTTTTACTTTTTCCGTCAGCGTATCAATATCCAACTCGTTGTTTTCTATATTTTCAACAATCTCTTCGAGTTCGTTTTTAGCTTGTGCGTAAGTCATTGTTTCGTCCATTGTTGTAATTTTTTTTTTTGGTTTTACCGTTAGTAATCATATTCTACGTTTTGCAAATCGTATGTGCTCATTATAGCATAGAACAAAAATAGTAAAAATATCACATATTTGTTTTGACAGTCGATTTGATTGTCCCGTCTGTAAACATAGTTTCTATAATATCGTTATCGTACAACTCTTCGATTGATTTCACGGCTTTCCCGTTTTTTAGTGTGAGCGTATAGCCGCGACTCAATATGTTTTGTGGCGATATTATCTGAAAGAACTGCTCTTTTTTATCTAAAAAGTGAGTTTCGTTTTGCAGGAATTTTGCACTATTGTGTTGCAATAGAATCTGAATCTGTTGTAAAATAGATAGTTCATTTTGGATGTAAAACGTAGAGTTGTGCCTTATCTGTTGCATCAACTCTTTCAGTTTTATTCGTTGCATCTCCAAAATATAGTTGCTCTTCTCAATTAAATCTTCTTGCAAGATAAGCAAACGATTGTATGTTTCAACGGTGTGCGAAATAAAAAATTCGGCAACAGCCGTTGGCGTTTTCGCACGAGTATGTGCCACCATATCAATTACCGTAACATCTCGTTCGTGACCGATACCGCTGATTATCGGTAACGGAAATTGTGCACAGTTGGCAGCTAACGCATAAGAGTCAAAACTGCTCAAATCGGATGTTGCACCTCCGCCTCTGATAATGGCAACTGCATCGAAATATTCTTTGTATTGATATACCTTTTCCAATGCTGAAATAATCGACATCTCTGTACGTTCACCCTGCATAATTGCCGGGAACAGTTTGGTATAAAAAACAAATTGATTGTTGTTGTTGGCGAGTTGGTCGCAAAAATCTTCGTATCCGGCGGCTGTTGGCGACGATATTACCGCTATTCTATTGGCAAGTTCGGGCAAGATTAGCTCTTTGTTGAGTGTCAGTACGCCATCTTCTTCGAGTTGCTTTATAATAATTTGTCTGTTTCTCGTGATTTCGCCAATTGTATATGACGGGTCTATATCGACAACCGAAAGCGAGTAGCCGTATAGTTCGTGAAACTCAACCGATACTCGTACCAATACGCTGAGTCCGGATGTGAATATCTGTCCTGTTTCGGATTCGAAATATGCCGAAAGCATTGTAAACACGTTGTTCCAAATCGTTCCGCGTGCTCTTGCTACAATATTTTGTCCTTTGGCATCTTTTTCGATAAATTCCAAATAGCAGTGTCCGTTCTGATTGCGACGCACATCGCTCGTTTCGGCACGCAGCCAATAGGTATCGGGCAAGTGGTCGCGAATAGCATCACGTACTTGTTCATTGAGTTCCGATAAAGAGAATGAATGTTCAGACATAGAAATTATTTTATCTGAAAACAAAAATAGCGATTTTTTGGGGAATTTTTATTTATAAACGACCTTTCTTTGTTTATATACACATTCTAACAATTATTTTTTGGATTTTTGAACCAATAAAAAAAGTAATAATGGCTATGTCAACACTTCATTGAATTGGAAAAGAAAAGGTAATAAATCATCATCAAGAAGTTCCATTTTTAATATGGCTTCGATACTATAGCGGCAAGCAAAACAAATAGGGATAGGTACAGGAAACAATATTGATTGATAACATTTTTCATTGTGAAAGGATAAAAAGAGAATAATGAGCAAATATAATAATAAGCAACAAAGTAAGGTTAAAACGCTTCTTGTTGTTGATTTTAACAGTATTGAATCACATATTAAATGGGTAAACAAAAACAGAGTTTCAAAACATAATTTTCGACTCTTTCCCTCAAAACTTATTCTTCTATACTTCTCTTTATGTCGCCATATCAAACCTTATCATGTTGCGACGTTAGCATGTATGATTTATGAATATCAATCAGAGGGTTTTAAAGTTAAAATAAAGAATGCTGCTGAGAACATAAATAATTATCTCAATTCTTTTTACTTTGATAAATTTTGTAACAACGAAGAATTTGAGGAGTACAAATGTTCCGATCCAAAAACTTTTCCTCTTTGGCGTTTAGATAAATCTAAGATTTCAACATATCCCGATTTGATAAAGAAATATTATGAAAACAACCATTTCGATGGAAAGAGTCTGTTCTCTTTAAGTATATCTCTTGGTGAATTAATGAATAATGTTTTTGATCATTCAGATTCTAAAATTCCCGGATACACATTTACACAATACAATTCAAAATTGAAATCAATAATAACTTGTGTTTGTGATTTTGGTGTAGGTATTCCGTATAAGATTAATGAATATCTAACAAAAAACAATCTGGAGAAAATGGATAATGTCGAAGCTCTTTTCAAAGCATTTGAACATAGTTTCTCAACATATACTATTCCTCATAATAGGGGCTTTGGTTTAGATAATGTATTGTCTAATATACGTGAACTTAATAGCAAAATGATTGTTATAAGTAATAATGCACTAATTATTTTTTACCCTAACAACATAGTAAAAAAAATAAAATTGGATAATTATTTTTCGGGTACTCTTTGTGTCGTTACGTTAAATACAGATAATTTGCCTTTTAATGAAGAAGAATTAACAGATGAAATTTATATATATTGAATATTAATTCATATTTTTGCAAAATGAAAGCAATTCAAAAAATATTTGTAAAAGATTTATGCAACGGAACATATACAAACGTAGATGGTTTTTCGTTGTTCTCTGAGATTGATAATCTATTATCAAATAATTCAGAGGTACTGCTCTCTTTTACAGATATTGATTCGGTTTCGAGTTCTTTTTTAAATTCTTCAATAGGTGCTGTAATTGAGAAATATGGTTTGGATGTATTTAAAAAAGATATTAGAATAACGAATTATACTCCTAACATAGCTAAAATATTAAAAAAATATGTAGATAGTTTTGCTCTTCATTGTTGTTAACGAAAGATATTCAAAATATATGATATTAAAAAAGGAGGCTTTGCCTCCTTTTTTATTTTATGACAATGTTCTTATCGGCATGTGGTTATAGAAATAGTGTTTAACGTCAGTTCGATGTAAGATAAAAATGTAACAATCAAGCAATAATGTAATAAGGTATATTTGTACGTGGCTATTATTGGAACTAAGGTATGGTTGAAATAGATAAGGTTCTTAATAATTATTTCTTTTAAATCTTATTTTGACACAAAAAACCTTAGTGGAAAAAAGATACAAAACCTCTTCAACCTTATTAGCTTATTTATCAGTCAAATAGATACAATTAATTATATCGAGTTCACGTTAATGTTTTGATTTGAAGATAAGCCAATTACCAAATATAATATGCAAAATAGATAAAAAAATCGGACAAAGAAACATCTCCTTTGCCCGACAAATTGACACACAATTTTTACTATCGATGAATATGATTTTTTATTTGTTAAATCCTTCAGTCATTTGTTGTACATCTTTCAGCGTGAAGTCTCCCAAGAACTGCATTATTACATTTTCGCCATCGTTTCCTGCTACAATCATAATCAGTTCATTGATTTTTTCCGGCTTACCTCTCATAAAGAAGTTCACATTGTCGTTGTCGTCCGATTTTACACGCATCAGCAATTCATAATCGCGTCCTTTAACTCTTTCGTTAGCCAAAGAAAGCATTTGCGGTGCAACTTTTTTGTCTTCAGAAGTGAGAATAAGTATTGACGAGAGTTTGTTCAGAAAACTGCCTACATCTACTCCGTTGAAATCGGCTTTACTGTCTTTAAGCATAGAGAGCATCGACTTGGATATGTAAACAGAGGTTACGCCATCCATATCAGAAAATTTATCGAAATAATTTTTTTGTGCAAATGTAAATGTAATAGTTGCCAATAACAGTATTGATAAAATTGCTTTTTTCATTTTTGTATTTATTATTTTGTTGATTTATTAATAATTTCTTGAGTTTTTTGAAGTTTTGTGTTTGCCTTTTCTACAGTTTCGGTGCCTTTTGAAAAGTTCTCTGAAAAGAGTTGCAAGGCTTCCATTGTAGTTTTATAGGCTTCGTCAGAGTTTTCGTATGTGTCTACAAGAAGCGTTCCCTCTGTCTGATTGCTTTTTTGAAACATATTTATTGCAAATATCAAAGCCAGCGATGCCGCAATACCTACAGACCAATATTTTAAATTTCTTATTTTGTTTTTTTGAGTTGATGTTTTTTCCGCGAAAGAGTCGATAAGTGATTCAATTTCTCGAGCTGAATTAGCAGGTACATTCACGTTATTCTTGTTAAGTGCTTCAAAAACTTCACGGTCGGGCATAAACTTTTTGGGTAAATTGTCTCTAAATAGAAGTTCTGCAATTTGTTTCTCTTCTTCTACCGTTGATTCTCCGGCATAAAATTTATCTAAAAGTATCTCAATATATTTTGTTTCCATTTCGGTCTCGGTTTAATCTTTCTTTAATTGTTCGTCTCGCTCTTGACAGCAGCTGTCTGATATTTACCTCAGTGTCTGAGGTCGTCTCGGCAATTTCGGCGATTGACATCTCGGCAAAGTGTCTTAATTTGATAGCTTCTTTTTGCTTGTGTGGCAGTGAATTCAAACATTTTACCAAGTTCGAGAGTTCGTCGCGTGCATCTATTTTTTCGACTTCGTTTTGTTGGCTCGGAATATTTTTGTTTTCAATAATTGTTGTAGTCTTTCGGCGATTGGAGCGTAACAAATCAATTGCTATGTTTTTTGTCATTGATACCACGAAAGCTTCATCATTTAGTATCTTTCCCAAAGTGTCCCTTTGCTCCCAAAGTTTCGTGTACACCTCCTGCGATACGTCGTTGGCATCGTCGCTGTTTTCGAGAATATTGTACGATATTCGATAAATCAGTTGATGAAACGGCAAAAATCGCTTTTTAAATTCATCGTGACTCATCGGTTATTGTTCACAAGTTTATGAATATCTTCGGGTTTTATTTTTCCTTTGATGCGTACAATAGCCGGGTCATCACCCATAGTTACAATAACCAATTCACGAATAACATCTTTACGAAGTTGTCCGAAAATACGAACCTTCTCATTTTTTTCGTTTGTCATCATCAGCAGTTCGTATTTGTCGTCGTCAAATCTGTCGGCTAATTCGTTGAATTTTAGTTTTACATCACGCGAACATTCGTCTAATGACATCACGCTCACACCCGAAATATTAAATCCGGTATATTTTGATGTTAACGGTTTTACCATGAACATTAACAGTCCGCTTAGATTTACTTTTTCAACATTCCTTTCTTGTGCAAATATGTTGTACAACTGATTGTAAGAGACTTTTGATTGACAAAAAATGCTGCTTGTCAATAGTCCGCATAGCATGATTATATTTATTCGCTTTTTCATATTATAGTTTTTTTTAATTGATTGAATACATATTTTGCGGCCGTTTATAAATAAGACGTGTCATGATTAGATTTGTGACAAATAAAGTGAAGTTTTTTTATTTTGTCCGAAGTCTGAAGTCGGGTGACCGATGTTGTGAAGGGTTGATACCATGCGATAGTAGCTTTGCGGACTTTGCGTTTTTTCTTTGCGAACTTTGCGTGAAAGAAAATGTCTATTATCTGTGGGGGATGTACTCGTTTACTAAAAACTTGTCAACTAAAACATCACTCTAAAACAAACCGAGGGCATGGCTCTATGCCACACCCTCAGTGTAAAAAATGTCTGATAACTCTTATTTTAATCTCTCTAAAATAGTGATTAGATAGTCGTATGATTTTTCTACTGCAGGAATATGAACAGCTTCGTCGGGTGAGTGTGCTCCGGTAATAGTCGGACCGAAAGAAACAATATCGAGTTTCAATCCCGAATTAGCCTGAATAATGCCACACTCCAATCCGGCGTGGATAACGTTCACGTTGGGTCGGCTTCCATATTTCTCCATGTAGATTTTTGTCATTGTGGTAAGTAATTCAGAGTTTGCATTAGGTTGCCATCCCGGATAGATACCATCAAACTCTACTTTTGCTCCTGCCAAAAGGAATATACTCTCTACCGCAGAACAAACCCACTCTTTGCGACTTTCGGATGAGCTGCGAATCAGGAATTTAACTTCTATCTTACCTTTTGAAGATTCTACCAAAGCAAGGTTGAGCGAGCTTTCCACTACTCCGGGGAAATCTGCAAGCATACTGATAACTCCGTTTACACATCCTTCAACTGAATTAATCAGGTCGTCTTGTACCTCTTCAGGAATCAAATATGTCGGCATATCTGTTTTTTCAGCTTTGAAAGAGATTCCGTCCTCTATTCCGGCAAACTCTTCTCTGAAAAGTTTCTCATACTCTCTTACCAAGTCGATTAAATCTTCAGACAGTTGCTCCGGAATAGTAACTACAGCAAAAGATTCGCGTGGAATAGCGTTGCGAAGAGAACCTCCGTTGATGCTTGCCAATCTTACTTCGTAATTTACTACTGCATCTTTCAAAAATCTGTTCATCAATTTGTTAGCGTTGGCGTGTCCCAAGTGGATTTGTGTACCTGAGTGTCCGCCTTTCAGTCCTGTAAGACTTATTTTGATAGCAACGTCCCCTTTATCAATATCTTCTTCGGGTTTAAATTGGAAAAGGATATTGGCATCGGCTCCTCCTGCACAACCAACACAAAGGTCGCCATCTTCCTCTGTATCCAAATTGAGCATCATCGAACCGCTCAAAAAGCCCTCTTTGAGACCGAACGCACCATCCATGCCGACTTCTTCATCTACTGTAAAGAACGCTTCAATAGGCGGGTGTTTCAAACTTTTGTCTTCCAACACAGCCATCATCATGGCACAACCTACGCCATTGTCTGCACCCAAAGTAGTGGAACAAGCTTTTACCCATTCGCCATCAATATATGTGCGAATAGGGTCTTTTGTAAAATCGTGTTTTACGTCAGAATTTTTTTGCGGTACCATGTCCATGTGCGATTGAAGAATAACGGTTTTTGCTCCTTCGTATCCTTTTGACGCGGGTTTTTTAATAAGCACGTTTCCTGCCTCATCTTCTTTAACTTCGAGATTCAATGATTTTCCGAAATCAATAACATATTTGCGAATCTCTTCCATTTGTCCTGTAGGGCGTGGAATTTGAGTGAAATCGTGAAAGTATTTCCAAACACTTTTAGGATTTAGTTCTAAAATTTCTGATTTAGTCATAATACGTAATTTTTATTATTTATTGAATATTTAGTTGTTTATATGTTGCTATTCACGAGTTTATACTCTATTTTATCGTTTTACATACGGTAGTGCAATCATGCTGAAAACACCCAGTAGAATAATCCACACCGATTGTATAATAAATACCACTCCTGCAAAAGCACTCGCTTGTTCGTATGCTATGCCAAAAGCTACAAGTGACGAGATAACCATAAAATGCCAAGCTCCGATGCCTCCTTGCACAGGCACGGCTATACCGATATTACTCATTGCAAATACAGTCAAGCCGACAATAGCTCCTAATGGTTTTGTAAAATCGAAAGCATAAAAGCAGATGTAAAAATACAAATAAAATGACAACCAAACCAATATTGTATAAAAAATCAGCAGTTTTTTTTCTTTCATCTTCCTGATAAGACTCAAATCGTGCTTTATGGTTTTGAAAAAGTTGGCGATTTTTTTCACAAAGATATTTTGTTTTTGAAATTTAATGATGAAAATAACCAGTAAAGCGAGAGCTGTTATGCCAATATATAGCCAAATTGACGAAAAAATATTTTCAATATTGCCTGCAAATTCCGGGTTTCTATGTAAGTAAGATACAAAAAAATCGCCCGATAATGCTATGCTTACCAATAAAACGATAATTGATGCCAATAAATCTAAACCCTTATCTATCAGATAAGTCTCTACACTTTTAGAGAATGGAATTTTATCGTACCTGCTTACTACAGCACAACGCCATACATCGCCGGCACGCGGCAATAAAAAATTCACGGCATAGTTGCCAAGAACAGCATATACAATACTTGAGCGTTTGGGTTTATAACCCAATGAGTTGATTAGCAGTTCCCATCGTAATCCTCTAAAGAGATTACCTAATAGCCCAAACAAAAGCGAGAGAAGGATAAAATTGATATTACCCGATTTGGCTATAGTCCACAACTCGTTAATATTTGTGTTTCTATATAAAAGCCAAATAATAACAATTCCCAAAACAAGAGACAACGAGGTCTTGAGAAAATCTTTAACAAATTTGTTGCTCATTAATTATTAAATAGTTATATTTTTCAATTGCTTTCGCGTCTTTAGCTGTAATGGGAAAATTCTAAAAAATGCATCATTATGAAACCAAATATTCATATTTTACAATAATTTAGCTACCTTTGCGACTGTAAAGATATAGAATTATAGCCAACTAAACAATGTTATCGGTAAAACCTAAAAAAAATTTGGGGCAACATTTTCTGAAAGATGAGAAAATTGCAGGACGTATCGCCGATACGCTTGATGCCTTCTCTGCTCTTCCCATTCTCGAAGTGGGCCCCGGCACAGGTATGCTTACCCGATTTCTGTTAGAAAAAGATAGAGATTTGACGGTAGTGGAAATAGACCGCGAGTCTATTGCTTATCTACGGACTCATTTTTCGCAGTTGGGCGACAAAATTATTGAAAAAGATTTTCTGAAAATGAATCTTTCGGAATATTTTTCTTCATCATTTTGTTTAATAGGTAATTATCCTTACAATATATCTTCTCAAATTTTCTTTAAGTTACTCGAACACAGAGAACAAATACCATGTTGTTCGGGTATGATACAAAAGGAGGTGGCAGACCGTTTGGCTGCTTCGCCGGGCAGCAAAACTTATGGTATTCTGAGTGTTTTGTTGCAAGCATGGTACGATGTAGAGTCTCTGTTCACGGTAAGCGAACAAGCGTTTATCCCTCCGCCCAAGGTCAAATCGGCAGTTGTGCGTTTGACAAGAAACAGTCGTCAGCAACTCAACTGCAATGAAAAGTTATTTAAGTTGGTAGTAAAAACAGGCTTCGGAATGCGTCGCAAGATGTTGCGAAACTCCATAAAGGCATTGCTACCTTCCGAAAGTTCTCTATTTGAAGACCCCTTGCTTAGCAAGCGTCCCGAGCAATTGTCGGTTGAAGATTTTATAAGATTGACAAACCTCGTTGAACAGCAATAGACTCTTTCGAACAAGAAAAAAGAAACTGATTAATTTATCGATTAAAACCTGACATTATGGCTGAATTAAAACTATTTTACCACAAAGACGGTGTGGTTAGACTAAGCCGCAGCCTCGAATTTTTGAAATCTAATCCTGTAGAAAACTTCCTCTGGATTGACCTCAATGATGTTGATGAAGAGGTTGAAAACGAATTGGAAGATTTTTTAAAAATCTATATACAAGAAGAGGAAGAGATGATAGAGATTGAGATGTCGTCACGATATATCGAGACGCATGACTCGCTTGTGATGAACTCTAACTTTTTATTGGCTAATTTTGAAAGCGATCCCGTTTCGTTTATTCTGAAAAACAACTTGTTGATTACCGTTAGAAGTGAGGAGCTTATCTCTTTTCACGAAACGGTAAAAAAAATATCTGCAAACCCTAAAAGTTATAATACGGGAGCCGATGTTTTAGTCGCTCTATTGGAAACACGAGTGGAATTTGATGCGGACATGATTGAAAATATGACGCACAAGATTACTCAATTGAGTAATAGCCTTAGTATGCAAGAGGCTGATAAAGATTTGCTTAGCGAAATCAAAAACTTGCAAGAGAAAACTATGATGCTTCGTGAGAATATTATTGACAAACAACGAACCGTATCGAGTATGCTGAGGAGTGAATTTATACCAAGAGAGTTACAGCCAAAACTGTCAATGATTATTAAGGACATTAACTCTTTGGTAGAGCACATCAAATTTAGTTTCGACCGATTGGATTATTTGCAAGATACCTTCCTTGGTTACGTTAATATCGAACAGAATAAGATTATTAAAATATTTACAATTGTTTCGGTAATTTTCATGCCGCCAACACTCATTGCCAGTATTTACGGGATGAACTTTAGATTTATGCCGGAGTTGGATAACAAGTTTGGGTATCCGATTTCGATAGGATTGATGATTATTTCATCGCTATGTATTTTGTGGTTCTTTAAGAAGAAAAAATGGTTGTAGCAAAACCTATTATATGTTGTTTTGCTACAACAATGTTTCTTCGCTAATCCCTTGGCATGGTTATTTATTTTTAATGAATGCTCGCATATATACCCAAGATAACTATATTTTCCTGATCAATAACAGCTTACAAGTAAATTGGTTTGTCGCAATAAATTATTGTAATTCAGTATATTCAAAGGATTTTTAGGTATAAACACAGATATTCATATTATTTTTTATTACAAGTATTACAACATTAATCCAAGATTATCAAACTTTTCGTTGTAATCTTCTACGGAAAGTCTGATTACTTGTAATGCTTCGTCACGTTTATATATGTGCGTTATTTCCGTGTTTCGGTCTTCATTCGGCATATCTTTGTAAGTAAGGAAGTAGTGTTCCAGCCTTTTAATTGCAATTTCAGGAAGATCGTCTATACATTTGAAATGACCGTATATAGTATCATTTTTCAAAACTGCGATTATTTTGTCATCGGCTTGGCAACCGTCAATCATTCTGAAGCCGCCGATAGGAATTGCATTTACCAATAAATCGCCATGCGGCAAGTCTTTTTCTGTCAATACGCAAATGTCTATAGGGTCGCCGTCGCCCATAATGTTACTCCTGCCTGTTTTTTGATTACAAAACTCTCCAACTCTTTTTCCACAAAAGGTTTGAGGAATAAACCCATAAAGTGCGGGGACTACGTTCGAGAATTTTTGGGGGCGGTCAACGCGCAGATAACCGCTCATTTTATCGATTTCGTACTTTACCGTATCGGTAGGAACTACTTCTATAAACGCTGTAACTTCTTCGGGAGCATTGTCTCCGATAGATATTCCGTGCCAAGGATGAGATTTGTATCGCAATCCCATTAACCTTCCGATTGGGTCTGAAAATTTGTCCATATTATATTGTTTTTTTAATAATTATCGTATTGTTTTTAGCGGTCAGCATTCAGTGGTTTCACGCAGTGTTACCCTTTTCGCCGACTCTCTTTTTCGCCAAGTCTTAAAAAGACTACTCGTCATACAGCAAATAAGGTTTACGTTTCTCTTTGAAAAGGTAAACATCTTTTTGCCATTTTTGTTTGATTTTATCGGCAGATTTTCCTTCAATAATATCTTTACGGATATAATCCACTCCAACCAATTTTTCAAAAAATGGGGTAAAAAACTTATCACCAATATTTAAGTTGTTATAAGCATTTATTATATGCGTCAAATCGAACCCTTTCTCCCAGATTTGTTCATCGGGCAAACTTCGCAGGTCTGTGCCAAAACATTTTCTATTGAGATGAGGAGGATTTTTAGCTCCGGCAATACTTCGTGGCATGAATGAAAACGAAGAGTTTTTGAATTTGGGATGTCCATATACTTGAAACGGAAAACTTGTGCCACGTCCCAAACTCATTACCGTACCTTCAAAAAGACAGGTAGAAGGATACAGATATATCGAATGTATATTTGGCAGATTTGGCGATGGAGCAATAGGCGGTACATATTTGGTTTGGTGAGTATAGTTTTCGCAGGGGATAACCGTCAAGTTACATTTCAATCCTCTAGGCAACCATTTTTCGCCGTTTGTCATAAGTGCCAATTCGCCCAACGTCATACCGTGAACAACGGGTATAGGCAAACGTCCTACTCCTGATTTGTGCTTCATATTCAGAACAGGTCCGTCAACATAAAATCCGTTGGGATTGGGACGATCCAAAATTATCATCTTCTTATTGTATCGGGCACAAACTTCCATCAGGTTTACCATACTTATGTAGTACGTGTAAAATCGTAATCCTACATCTTGCAAGTCGAAAATCAGCACATCAAACATTTTCATCTTGTAAGCCGATGGTCTGTTTGTCCCTTTTTCGTAAAGAGACCAAATGGGAATCCCTGTTTTTTTATCTGTTGAATTTGCAACATTCTCTCCGGCATCGGCATCGCCCCTGAAACCGTGTTCGGGAGAGAAAATACCCACAATATTCTGTCTGTTTCGATGTAGAAAATCTACCAAATGCTCATCGTGCAACATGCTTGTATGGTTTGCCATAATCGCTACACGCTTGCCTTTTAGAAGTGGAAGATATTTGTCGGTAAACTCGGCTCCAACCTTTACTTGTGCAAACAGAATGGAAGTGTATATGCAGGCAAATAAAAAAACTGTTTTTCTCATTTTTTACTTGTGGAGTAGTTTTTGTCTTGTGTTATTCGATATCCGCTTTTTTATATTTCCGGAGTTGATGCAATTTTTCAAACTCTTCGTCAAGTTGGAGCAGTTCGGTTTTTATTTCGTTTAATTTCTCGATAACTATAATTCGTTTTTCTTGCTCGTCTTTTTTTGTTTTTAGCAGTTGCCGTGCTCCTCCCAAAGTCATCTTTTTTTCTTTAACTAAGTGATACACAACTTCCACTTGCATAATATCATCCTTTGTGTATTGACGTGTTCCACTTGCTGTTTTCTTTGGATTTATATTTTCAAATTCCCCCTCCCAAAAACGCAACAACGATACGTTTACGGCAAAATGATCTGCAACTTCTTTTATAGAGTAGTACAGACGTTTGCTGTCGAAATCGATTAATTTTCTACGTTTAGCCATAGAGCTATATTTTTGTATTGCTTTGTGTTCTCCTTTATTTGCTGTAATTGCAAATATACGTCTTTTTTTCTTACAAAATATTTAATTGCGGTTAATTTTGATGTTGCGGGGTACGCGATACGTGTTTCGTGTTATGAGCTTTGGGGTGCGCGTAGTTGTAGAAACGTTATATTATGGCATCTATACTTTGCGTTAATTTTCGCGTTCTTTACGTGAAACAAAACAGATTCTTCACTTTGTTTTGAATGACAAGATATACTAACCACTCAACACGTAACTGTAAGTTCAAATAGTAAATGCAACACTTAGTAAAAAAGATAGAAGGGTGCACCCTTCTATCTTTTAGGGCAAAAATCCTTACTTTTGTGTTGCAATATGAAAAAGAAAAGTCATTTAACCCCGGAACAAAGGTACAC
>JBGZFC010000030.1:0-6800 GCA_041846575.1 Bacteroidota bacterium | reverse complement strand
GCGTTGGCAACAGTTCATACTTCTTGGCTAAACTTTCTAATGTTTCGCGCTCTTTTAAAGATTCTAAAACGACTTTCGCTTTGAACTCTTTGCTGAATTTTCTTCTTGTTGTGGACATATTTTTTTTGGTAAAGATAATGTTTTTTCTCTTTCATTGTATATCTTAACTTGTTGTCCAGTTTTTGGGGAGTATTATACCCAAGCTATTCGCAGTATTCGGGAGCCAAACTGCTGATATAATACTGTTTTTCTGCAGGACTCTCACCCTCCGGATTACTTACCATACGCTCTACTTGAATTAAACTTCTTAAGCCTTCTGAATATATTCACTCTCATTAAAGACCTCTGTGGCTTGCAAAGCTGTGTAGATACGCTTCTCAATACGACCATGATCTTTCTCCAAGGTTTCGTAAGTATGATGCTTATATTTACCTGTAAAATTAGATTCGACATCCTCATACAAATGTTTCTGGTTGCCCTTGAGACTAAAACATAATCTGCATTTGATCGAATAATCTGCTCTGCAATCGCAGTTTGTGTTCCCATAGCATCAATGCTGACGACTGCACCTGATAAATCGAGGCTATCCAAAACTTCTGGAATAGCTTGTAGTTCATTGTGTTTCTCCACAACGGTTTCTTGTATCAGGCTTAAGCCCACTTCATCAACCCAAGAGAATACGCGTATACCCTCTTCTCTTCTTGGATTCACGCAGACATTTACCATCTATAGCGATATGCTTACCCTCTAGATCACTAATCAAATCTTTACCATAATTTCAAGACAGGCATAGAGAGACTCAGGCTCAATGCGTTGTAAAACCCTCTCGAAGATGTCTACGCTCGGACAATCATTAGGGAGTTCCACCAAGAGGACGAAGCGAAGTTTCTCGCTCTGAACAAAGCTCATGCATAGACTCAAGCCCTCTCCTCCATACAGATAAGCAACCAAAGCAATCACCAATATATCGCTTAACTTATGCTTACAACGACCCACGACGCGAGGATCTTATATTTCAGAAAAATAATCTTTCACATGTATAATCCAAAGATACACACATTTTGATGTGGTTGCCTTGAATACCATATTGTTGAAAGACAGGGCGATCGTATTTGAACCGTTAATACACTTCTAAACATGATGATTGCTATGCTCAGTTATCAAAACAAGCACGAATTAATGTGTTAGAGATATAAAATTATAGAAGAAAGAGGGCAAGCATACGGTATAAACTTTCAAATGTGATAGCCCCGGTGGTTGAAATTGAAAGAGAATCAATGGACTTCATTTGTTAATAATCTATAATTAAGCGGAATCGACTCGTGTCATAAAAAATAAATTCACTACATTTGTAGTGAATTTATTGGGGAAGCGATATGGTTGTGTATAAAAAATCATGCCATAAAGAGTACATGATAGTTGATTTTTATGATCAGAGATGTTGCTTGCTGGGTGATTCTCATAGGGTGTATATTATATATAATGACTTTACAGTAAGATCGCTCCCGTTGTCTATAGAGATAGCACAAGAGATTACGCGCAAATTCTATTTTGAAAGAATAAATTATTATACAATAATAAATACTAGATATTTTCAGCGTGTGAAAAGTTGCCGGATGTTGGAACTTAAAAATGGTATGAAATTCAAAGTCTCTCGCAGAAAATGGCATTTGTTTAAAGAATAAAGTGATGAGTATCCACTATAAGCTACTCAATTTTGAACAAAAAAAGATTAAGTTATGAAAAGAGAACAGAAAGAACTGAGTCTGGAGTTCATCAATCTCCCTGAGACAATGTCGGAATTATCGATGGAAGAAATTAGAGGTGGACGTTCTGTTGATGCCTACATGGGCTGTGGAGAGCACCATGATGGCACGGAAGATGCTAGCCGTTTAATGGCCCTTATTTAACTTCCAAAAGAAGATGGAGGCTGGAATCATAGTGTTCCAGCTTCTTTCTTTTTATAACATAGGTTTTATAAAAAAAAAAATATGGTCTTTTCTAAATACAACTTCCTTTTCGAATCATCTAAATATGGATGTTTATTATACAACTCGGTATCTAATGCATTTATTCGATTGGATCGAAACTCTTTTGAAGAATTAAAAAAGATAGAACAAGATTCAACCTTGATTAATAAACTCAGCGATTCGTCGCTGAAAAAATTGAAGGAAGCGAAAGTAATCGTAACCGATGACAATCAATTCTTCTATAACAAAAGAATGAACTTCTACTTTAACACTTTCGATGCTGTTAATTTAGGATTAGCTATTGCTCCTACGACACACTGTAACTTTAGTTGTTCATATTGCTATGAAGGTAGTCGTAAACCTATCTATATGACACCTGAGGTTGAAAAAGAAATAATCAAATTTATAAAAAGATATGAGCGGGTTAAGAATCTCAATTTAACATGGTACGGAGGAGAGCCGCTAATGGGTTTTGAGTCAATTAAAAGGCTTTTATTTGACATAAAAGAGATATCAGATATAAAGCTGTGCCATCATACAATGACTTCTAATGGATATTTGTTAACAAGAGAGAAATCATTATTCTTCAGAGACTATCCGTTGACATGTATACAAATCACCATTGATGGAAACAAACAAGCTCATGATAACAGGCGTACATTGGCTCCAAACCGAATGCCAACCTACGATGTGATTGTAGAAAATATTGAGCAGTTTATTGATTTAAATCCAGATACGAGAGTTGCTATTCGTGCGAACCTAGATCATTCTAATTCTGAAACATTTATTGAAATTTTCAAAGAATTGTCTGATAGATGGAAAGGTAGAAATGTCATTGTTTATCCAGCATTTGTAAAAGACTTTCAATCTCTTAATCGTGAAACAAATAAGGATAATTTTGCAGCAAACGGTTGTCGAGATATCTGTTTTACAACCTCAGAGAAAATGCAGTTCTTTGAAAAGTTACATAAGAAATATGGTTTAGAAGTAAATTTTAGACCAGAATATACCGTAGGAGGTTGTGGTGCCACAATTGTAAATTATTTTGTGATAGGGCCCAAAGGTGAATTGTATAAATGTTGGAATGATATTGGAGATGAGAATTTTATTGTAGGAAATGTTGTAGAAAATAAAATAACTAATTATGAATTGCTATCTCGTTATATAGGGGGACCCAATATGATGGATGATCCAAAATGTTGTGAATGTAAATTATTTCCAATATGTGATGGGGGATGTGCATGGAATCGTCACAAGAATATATTCAATGGAGCAAGCATGCAACTATGCAGCAGTCGCATTAGCAATCCGGAGAAAGCATTTGAGTTATATTATGAGCAGTTAATAAAATAATTTAAAAGGATATGAGAACAATTCTTTTAATAATGATAGTTTTAGGATCGACCTGTCAGCTTCATTCTCAAATCCAGAGTCAATCAATGACATTAAATGGAAAGGTTATTGATTTGGAAGATAATAAAAATATAGATTATTTTAATATTGAAATAATTACAGATTCAACGGTTGTACTTCAAGGAAGTTTTGTGGATGGAAAATTTACATTTAAATTGCCTGGTCAAAAAAAACACAGGTTAAAGATATCGTCCATTGGGTATGAAGATAAGATTATCGACATAGATGGCAATGGAAGTACCATGGACGCTTTAATTTGTTACATGAAAAAAAAGACTATAGCTCTGGATGAAGTTGTTGTAACAGCCCTTAAACCTAAAATTTCGATAAAAAACAATAGTTACATCCTTTCTGTAGATAAAACTTACCTTTCTAATGAAGCCTCTATCAATAATGTTATTACAAAATTGCCATTTGTTCTTTTAGACTCAAATAATAAAATTTCTATTTCTGGGAAAAATAATGTAGTAGTTTACATAAATAATCGTAAAGTTCTATACACGCATGAATTAGAAGTTGTAAGTCCGGCAAACATAAAGGATATTCAATTAATAAGCAATCCTGGTTCTCAGTATGATGCAGATGCAGATGCAGTTATTATCATCAATACAAAAACAAACAAACAAGAAGGATTGGAGTTGTCTCTGAAAACTACAGAAACCATTTCCAATGCCTTTTCATGTAATATTAATCCCAACATCAATATTAATTATGAAAAAATAAATCTGTACTTAGATTATGTATATTCGAATAACAAAGGAAAATCAACGGAAAACACATTGACAAATAATTTATCAAACGGCTACAAGAATAACATTTATAATAATGGTTATTATAAATCAAATAATCATGCTTATACGATTGGGGTCGATTTCCCTATTAAGAAGGGCCGACTTGCTTTTCAATTATTAGGTTGGAACAATCGAGCAAAACCTGAAATCAATATCAACAATTTCTATATAAAAGGTATGCAGGAAAGCACGATCAAGACAAATAGAAGACCTCTGTCTGATGAAGATCATTATGATCTTAGTCTTTTATATGAAAAAGAATATCTTGATATTCACAAATTTAACTCGTCATTTAATTATACATTACATAATAATAATTCGAAAGAAAAAATAACAGAATACTATTCACAGGATAATATTCTTAATCATAAATATGACTTCAGTGGAAAAAACAAAGCATTTGACTATCAGATTAATTATAGTTTGCTGATAAAAAAAATAGAACTAAGACTGGCTATGGGGACTAAAATTTCCTATATCTCAAATAATTCCGACAGTCGTTTCCTTGAAAACAATATTGGATGGAACAACAACTTTACATACAAATGTGACTTCAAAGAGTTTATCCCTGCATTTTTTTCTAATATCGAAAAAAAAATCAACAACATAGATCTTTTTGCTGGATTGAGAATAGAAAACACTCATTTTAAGGGTAATCATGCATACACACAAGTTATAGATACTACATATATTAATTTTTTTCCTTCTTTAGGATTAAATTGGGCTGTAAACAAGAATAACAAAATAAATTTCAATTATACAAGAAAAATCAGTAGACCATCATTCAATAATTTGAGTCCTAATATTAGATACGATAATGTTTTCTTTTATCGACAAGGAAACCCCTACTTGTTGCCTACTATCACAGATGATCTTTCTTTATCTTATTCTTTTAAATCAATTCGACTAAATGCCGGTTATAGGCACAAAAAAAATGCCACTATTTATAACTATTATCAAGATACCAATAATGAAGGCGTTACTATTGTCAGGCTGAATAACCATAAATCCATTAAATTTGCATATGCCAATGTGTTTTATTTGTTTAAGTCGAAGAACTTTACCTCATCGAACAGTTTTATTTTCACTAAGCCATTCGCAGAATTAGCATTTAATGGCAAAAAAATAAAATTAGTTCGCCCTGCATATTATTTTAAAACATCTAATGATTTTACTCTATTAAAGAACATTTCTTTTTATATAGATTTCTTGTATAACAATCTAGGGGAGACTTTATTAGAGAAAAAGGAAGGCATGTACAATCTTTCGATAGGAATATCTGGGAGTTTTTTTGATAAAAAACTGATTCTCAATATTGTCGCAAACGACATTCTCAATACATATAAATTCAAGGATCATAGGCTTTATGGTATCTATGATGTCATTCATGAATATTTTCCTGACAATACTTACGTACAGATTAATGCTCGTTATAATTTTTCTTTGGGCAAATTGAGAAGATTTAAAGTTCAAAATAACAATTCTTCTATAATCAGAAGATTATAAAAACGAGGGAATTCATCTTGCAGTTATAAACCACTCCTGGTGATTGCAGAGCTTACGGATGAGTCGGGACAGGACTGCCTCAAAGCATCCATTGAAGCCAATTACAACAAGTAGATAAAGCAGGAAGTCCTAATCTCGTGGACAAAAAAGTCAGACCGGTTATAAAGAAGACATAAACCTTTGCCGTCTTATCAAAAACGCCCTAGTATCTTCTGCAAAAGATTGCTTGAGGAATAAACAATACGAAAATCTACAGTCTGATTTTCTACTTGTTTAAGGTCTGAGCGAAGAAATATACATAATGCTTGTTGCCGCTCCAAAGTGTCACGGATAGAAGATAATTGTCGTAATTGTCCGGCCACTATTCCTTGCTCTGTTTGCAAATAAATAGGCTGCGACATTATGCTCGGTTTTTTCATCTTTTGCTTCTCGAACCTCAGCAAGAGAGTTATTTCTATGCTATCTGCTTTTTGCTCTTGAACTATGCTATGTACTACAGCTACCCCCGAGTAGACCTGCTTATAAGGTAAAAAATAAGCAACAATTAAAAGACAAAGTAATACGACTCCAACAATCATGATACCATAGCGCACAAGCGAAGAGGGTATCTGTCCTACGATACTGCGAACTTTTTCACTCCTTAGTTCAAAGCTCCGTTCCTGTTTCTTCTCATCTTCCATATCAGCTACCGAGTTCCAATTGATTTTTGACTAATGCAAAGTATTTGCCACGTTGAGCAGTGAGTTCTTTGTGGGTACCGACTTCCACTATTTTCCCTTCATCCAATACCACGATCTGATCAGAATTACGTACAGTGGATAGGCGGTGTGCCACTACCACGACCGTTTTACCCCGATAGAAGTCTGCTAGATTTTCGGTAATGGCCCGCTCATTATTAGCGTCAAGAGCATTCGTAGCTTCGTCTAGAAAAACAAACATAGGATTCTTATAAACAACTCTCGCTATTAAAATGCGTTGACGTTGTCCCTGACTTACGCCCTGTCCGTCTTGTCCGATTTGGGTGTTGTAACCGAGCGGCAATGCCTCTATATAATCGGCAATATTGGCAACTTGTGCAGCATAGCGCAGTCGTTCGATATTTATCTCGTCGTCCGAGGGG
>JBGZFC010000029.1:0-44639 GCA_041846575.1 Bacteroidota bacterium | reverse complement strand
GGAGTTGTCAGCCGCTTTTGCAGCCCTCAAAAACCCCGTATTGCGACGCACCGTAGCCAAAGTAACATCGCTACAACAAGCCGCTAAGGTAGGGGGCGTAAATATTGTGGAGATGGTCGATGCACTAAGGCAAAAAGCAGGGCTTGGGGCGTTGGGCGACATCACATACGGCTCGTCCGACAACGATACGGTAACTACCGTTAATCAAGCTCCGAAAGCCGACCGCATACTCGACGTATGCGATACGATAGCCGAGGGTAATCATCCGAAGGATATGGTATTGCAGGCAGCCGAAGAGTTGGCCGTGGGGCAAACATTGGAGTTGGTAACGCCTTTTGTACCGTCGCCTATCATAGATATACTGAGAAGCAAAGGCTTTGCAATATCTATAATGCCACCTTCGGAGGGTAAAGTGAGGACGTTTATATTGAAACAATAATATTGACCAAAAAGTGCCTTCTGTTTTTTTGAAGGCACTTTTTTTACTCCGTAATTTTTCTACTTCTGCTGCCGGCGAAAGAGCAACAACTTCAATGTCTGAGATTTTTGGTACTATCTTTTCTACAAACCCCAAATGATAAAAAAATCTCTAATAATAAACGGTTTTCCTCTAATACACAGAACAATTTCGCATCAATAGATACCTCAATTAGTTTAGCATTACAGAATTTATTGATAAATACCGAACAATCAAGCACTTTCAACTATTATCTATGAACTAATACACATCGGTCTTCTGACTTCGGGTAGCTAAAAACAAAAAAATAACAACCAACAATATACTACCACACCACCACCTCATCGGCAAATATCCAACCTCGAACAGTGGGATTAATGGTTGCAGTAATACGAATAAATCGTGATTGCTTAGAACCGTTCCATTCAAACGATTTGAAAAATATGCCTGTTTTATTGTCTATTTTGTTGTTAACAAAGGAGGCAACTGTTTCAAAATTTCCGTCTCTTTCATTAGATAGTGAGATTGTAATATCTTTTGGAAACCAAATTTCGGCATTTCCGTTTTGTAAGAAATTGATTCGAGTATAATGAAGCAAATCTGTTTCGCCCAAATCGATAATCACATCAAAATCGGCTCCTATAAAACCTTGCCAAAAGCCGTCGCCATGCGAAAAACCACCGAATAATCCGTCAATCAAGCTATTTTCGCCACTTGCCGGATAGTATTTATTGTATGGATTGATATATTCAATTTTTTTGCCTATTGCCTTGTGATAATCGACCCGTTTTTCCAAAACATTGCCCAATGGCTCTCCATTTCTAAACAGTTGAGTTTTCAATTTTGCCGAATCTCTTACCAAAACAGGACTATCATACAAAAGCGATTCGTTAGTAACTTTTGAGCCGTCAGTTGTGTAGCGTATCTCTACGGGACATATTTCGGAGGTAAGAATAATGGCTATCGCTTTATTGACGGAGTCATTTTTCAATAAAATTTCAGGTTCTTTACTCAAAGTGAAAGAGTTATAACCTTTCTGTTGCAGCATCGGAATAGATTGATTTACACGACATTTAAACGACTCCCATGATTTATTTTGAGGATTTGTCCAAGCTATTTCGGCAAGAGCCAACATGCGAGGATAGAGCATATATTCGGCATATTCTTCAGTTGGGATGCATTCTGTCCACAAACATGATTGAACTCCCCATATATTATTTGCACCTTCGGCAGAAAGGCTATCGGGTACAGGATTGTAATAATAAATATTTTTCAAAGGCAAGTAACCTCCCATGGCTTCGGGTTCTTTTTCGGGCGAACTTTGATATCTGTTGATGTACGTGTATTTGCCGGGTGTCATAATAACCTTATGTCCGCTTTGTGCTGCCTCTATGCCTATTTTCTCATCACGCCAGTTCATTACAATTGCACTTTTTTCCAATCCGCCCTCCAAGATTTCATCCCAACCGATTAGTTTTCTTCCTTTTGAATGCAGATATTTTTCTATTCGTCTGATAAGATAACTTTGCAGTTCGGCTTCGTCTTTTAAATTCTCTTTTTTGATGCGTTTCCGACATTTAGGGCACTTTTTCCAATGTTCCTTGCTCGCCTCGTCGCCGCCGATATGAATATAATCCGACGGAAAAATATCTATAATTTCATCCAAAACATTTTCCAGAAAAACAAAAGTCTCCTCATTACCTATACATAGCTCGCTGCTTGTATATGGTTTTTCGGTGCAAGCAAGATGCGGATATATAGCGAGAACCTCCTCCGAATGCCCGGGCATCTCTATCTCAGGAATAATTGTGATATGTCTTTTTGAGGCATATTCAACCAACTCTTTAGCCTCTTCTTGCGTGTAATAGCCTCCATAAGCATTTGGGGCGCCCTCGTTAGTATATCTTCGTTCTGAATTCCACCACTCTTTCCAAAGAGGTTGTGAACGCCAGGCAGCAATATTAGTCAGTTCAGGATATTTTTTTATTTCGATACGCCAACCCGGTCCGTCAGTGAGATGCCAATGAAAATAATTGAGTTTATAGTGTGCCATCATATCGATTTGCTTTTTTAGAAAATCGAGTGAGAAAAAATGGCGAGAAACATCAATATGCATCCCCCGATAAGCAAATTCGGGGCTGTCTTCTATCTCTATAAACGGCAACTTATCAGGATTTTGTTCTGTAAGTTGTATAAGTGTTTGAATAGCATAAAATAGTCCGGCTTCTGATACTGCGCTTATCTCAACTCCTCTTTTATTGACAGACAGCGTATAAGATTCATTCAAAGAATCAGAATCTAATGAATTATTTAATGAAAACTTCACCTCTATCCCCGAATCTGAAATGTTCAACGAAGTGAATTCCAAAAAGGCTTTCAGATTGTTTTCAATTTCAGAATTCAGTTTTGTCAGGTTAAATCTCAACCCCGATGTAATATCAAGCGAATCCTGACCAACTTTAATATTATTGGGTAATGGTATTAAACGAACAATATCTGTTGTATCTGCATATTCTTTTAACTTATTTCCTTGGCAGGAAAATAAAGATACAAGAACAAGTAGCAGGAAACAGTTTTGGACTTTTTTCATGTCATAATTGAATAAAAGATGTATATAATATCTTTAATATATATCCGCATTTATTCATAATATTTTTTCAGTTACCGCTGCTTGTTACGATTAATAACGTAACAAGCAGCGGCAATTTTATCATCTGAAACATTGCAGATAATCATTATTTCTTTTTTAGTCTTTCAGGTAATACTCGACTGTGCTTACAACACGAATATTTTTAATGTGCGGAGTATTTTCATCTCTGTCGCTAATGCTGAATAGACCTTGATTTGCAGTTTTAATTTTTCCCAATTTACTGTTAGAGTCTTGGGCAAATTTTTCGGCTGCTTCACGAGCATTTTTTGTTGCCTCTTCAATCATTAGTGGCTTAATTTCGTTTAGTTTTGTGAACGAATAGATTACATTATATTGATAATCATTACCAACAACAGCAACTCCTTGTTTCAGCAACCCAAACTGTTCGCTGATTAGTTTTCGCACCAAATCGACATTGTTGGAACTCACGGTTATTACCGATGTTATATTGTATCGATAGTTTGACTGATTTTGTGCATACCTCTCTGCCTCCATATCAAGCACTTGCGGTGCAGCAACAGTAATTTCTTCAGATGTTATTCCATTTGATTTAAGGAAAGAGATGATAGTTTTATTTTTATTATTCAGATTCTCATACAGTTCGTTAAGATTGTTTCCAACCTCTTTATAAACGATGGGCCAGATAACTTTATCTGCCTGCATTTCACGTTCGGCAAGACCTTTTACATTTACAACTCTATCGCGTTGAGCAAATGAGCTGATACCACTTTTTATTGACAACCCAAGGGCTATTAGCCCTATTGTCAAAATAACTGCTTCAATAATTCTATTTTTCATAATCTGTTTTAATTAAAAATTTTATGTGTTTAAAGAGACATGAATTCGATATATAAATTCAGTATCTAACTAAAAATAAGCCAATGAGGTTTGAGCTATCATTATTTTATTTCTACTAAGGTAAATAAATATACAAATAAGATTATTCATTTCTTTTAAAACCTTATTTTCTTCCTGCAACCTTAATACAATTATGATTGCCTAAAGAGCAGCCCTTCACTATCTTATTGAATATCAGCTATTTTATTTATCTCTTATATCGAATTGACAATGTATAATATTGAAAATAAAATCATAATTATTTCCAGATTTCATCGGAATACGTTACATCCGACAGAAAAAGGGCATGTCCGGGAACCGAATTACCTGCCTCCGAACGATTTTTAGCTTCAAATATTTTACGCAAACCTTTTTCGTCTAAGCGACCTCTACCTGCTTCGAGAAGTGTTCCCACAATCGCACGCACCATATTGCGTAAGAAGCGGTCGGCAGTAATTGTAAAAATATAATCTTCACCCTTTTGTTCCCAATATGCGGTTTCGATAGTGCAAATATTGGTTTTCGCATCCGAATGCAACTTACTGAAACTTGTAAAATCTCTGTACTCCAACAGAATAGAACAAAGAGCATTCATAGCATCAATATCGGGTGTAAAAAAGACTCTATATTTTTGTTCTCCACCGAAAACATCTTTTTCTGTAGTAAGATAATAATTATATGTTCGAGAGATAGCCGAAAAACGGGCATGTGCATCATCTTTTACACAACAAATATCTCTGATTGCTATATCATTCGGCAAAAAACTATTAAGTTTTACAACTAAAAGCTTCTTATCAATTGGCTCATCTCCCACCCAATCAAAATGAGCAATCATCTTGCGTGCATGCACTCCGGCATCAGTTCTTCCGGCTCCCACTACATCTATCTTATTTCTCAAAATTGTGGACATCGCATCCTGCAAGGTCTCCTGCACACTTATTCCGTTGGGTTGTATCTGCCAACCGACATAATTTTTACCGTTGTATGATAAAGTTATAAAGTAGCGCATTTAGCTTTT
Organism: Bacteroidota bacterium; assembly: GCA_041846575.1. Lineage (GTDB taxonomy): Bacteria > Bacteroidota > Bacteroidia > Bacteroidales > Dysgonomonadaceae > JBGZFC01. The sequence goes on along the minus strand of JBGZFC010000029.1, from coordinate 39,677 downwards.
GAGTAAATTTATCTCACAGTGATATGAAAACAAGCCTGTTTGCGTTCATGTTTCACGTAGCAAAGGTCTTTGTTTTTTAAATCGAACAGCACCTGAGCCAATACTAATTTCAATCTATCGGGCGAGACAATGTTCGCAGAATCAGGGTCTATCTGCTCAAACCGTTTCCATGATATGTCGAAAGTTGTACCGTATCTGTGCGTAGAGTTTTCCGACGCATTTATGTTTTTTGTACGCAACGTTGACATATCATCATCAGTACGAAGTACACTTGTAACGTAAAGTCTGTGTAAAGGAATATCTTTGCTGTATAGCGAATCGCGAAAACTTTGAGCAATATTAACTAACAACTGTGTTGCCGAAGGAACCAAGAACGGAATAGAGTGAGTTAAATCGTACATGCGATACAATTCGAGAGCATCGGGAACACGAATAAGTTCATCTTTAAATTTTAATGTATCGCCTCGTGATGAGAGAGGCTTTATGCCGTTTGCAATGGCTGCCTCCAAATGCAAATCCTGCAAATCATTAAAATCTCTGTTATAATTTCCGGAAAATCTTTGTTTTCTTTCTGACAACGAATGTGGTATCAATTTATCAATATCGTTCTCTTTCGTCTCATTCTTCTTACAAGACGCAAACGACAATATCATCAATGCAAACAGAATATAGAAAATAGAACGTACTGTTACCTTCATAAAGACTACTATTTATTCATTTCGCTCAACTTAATCTTTGTAAGTATCTGCTTGGTATTCAACGGAAAATCCCCATCCATTATCCATGAATAGTAGCTTGGCTCATTTCTCAAAACTTCCGTAACCGATTTGCCTTTGTGCTTACCGAAGTTAAAAACTTCCACTCCTTTTTCATCGTAAACCATTCTTCCGGCTAAATCAACATTGTTGTTAAAGCTTGAATACTCTTGCGACAATGTTGATATATCATTAGCCAAATCGGGATAACGGTCTAATTGCGCTTTCAATACTTCGTATGTTGCCTTTGTATCGGCTTCGGCACTATGTGCATTTTCTAACTCTTTGTCGCAATAGAATTTGTATGCAGCCTCCAAAGAGCGTTGCTCTTTTTTATGGAAAATAATTTGTACATCAACAAATTTTCGTTTTCTCATATCAAAATCAATTCCTGCACGTAGAAACTCTTCGGCAAGAAGTGGCACATCAAATCGGCTCGAATTGAAACCTGCAATATCGCATCCTTCCAATAAGTCGGCAAGCGATTTGGCTATCTGCTTGAAAGTAGGACAATCTTTCACATCGTCATCAGTTATCCCGTGTATTGCGGTTGCTTCTGCAGGAATCGGTTGCTCCGGATTGATTCTTCTGGATTTTATCTCCTCTTTCCCGTTTGGATATACTTTCAGCAGTGATATCTCTACAATTCTATCCTTTACGATATTTATCCCTGTTGTTTCCAAATCGAAAAAAACAATGGGATTTTTCAGATTTAATTGCATCTTTTTTTTGTATTAATTCTCCGTTTTTTATCAGTCGTTCAACATCATAGGCATCAACAAGGTGAGCATATCTTCATTCTCTTCGTTCTCTGTAGGTAGAATTACACCTGCTCTTGACGGGTCTGCCAACTCGACCTTTACATCGGCTGAAGGAATATTATTGAGAATATCAATCAAGAAAAGTGCTTTAAAACCGATATTCATCACTGTTCCGTTGTATTCACACTGAATAGTCTCTTCGGCTGACGTTAAAAAGTCAATATCTTGTGCCGAAATAACTATTTTGTCTTCCGAAAATTGCAATTTCACCAAACTACTTGCCTGACTAGAGAAAATACTAACGCGTTTCAATGCATTTAACAGCATTAATCGGTCTATTACAACATTATTAGGATTGTTTTTAGGAATAACCGAATTGTAATTCGGATATCTACCTTCCACGAATCTACAAATCATAATAATGTTTGTCATCTTTATGTAAGCATTATTTTCGTCAAATTTTATCTCTATAACTCCTGATTCTCTCGGAAGCAATGCTCTCAACAAGTTAGCCGGTTTTTTGGGCAATATAAATGATGCACGACCTTCGCTCTTAACATCACTGTTTATCACACGTACCAATTTATGACCATCTGATGCAACAAAAGTTATATCATAGGCTGTAATATCAAAATAAATACCGTTCATCACGGGACGCATCTCATCGTCGGCAGTAGCAAACAGTGTTCTGTTGATTCCGTCGAATAGTGTTTGTGCATTGATATTGAGAGTTACGCAATCCTCTTTAATCTCTTTCGGTTGTGGATATTCATCTCCTTTTGAACCGATAAAGTTATATTTCCCGTTGTGATAATAGATATAAACCTCTAAAGTTTCATCATTAATATCAAATTTTAACGGTTGGTCGGGAAGTTCGCGAAGAGGGTCGAGAAGGTTTTTAGCATTTATTGCTAATGAACCGCTTCCTTCGGCTGTATCAACTTCAATTTTGGTTTCCAGTCTGGTTTCATTGTCTGAAGCGGTAACTGTGAGTACGTTATCATTTAAACTCAATAAAAAACAATCCAATATAGGAAGTGTGTTTTTTGAATTTATCACTCTACTTATTGCTTGCAAATGTTGCAAAAACGTTGCGCTTGATATTTCAAATTTCATAATATGTTAGTTTTTATTTCCCGTTTATTTTAAAACATGAAATAGTTATACATTCTAATACTGATTTTTGTTGCAAAAAGGGTATCATTCTGGGTTACACCACAGATATCCAATTTACAACATTATAATTTGTAGCAAATATACAAAATTATCTGCTTTAAAAAATATATGTAATACTGTTTTTTTATAGATTGTTGATAATTACTACTTTTTCTTACTTCGCGGATGATGTTCTATTATCTCTTCACGCAAAAAATCTCTATCGAGATGTGTGTATATTTCGGTAGTTGCTATTTTTTCGTGTCCAAGCATCTCTTGTATTACTCTAATATTTGCGCCTCTTTCCAACAGATGAGTTGCAAACGAGTGTCTGAAAACGTGCGGACTTATCGGTTTGGTTATTCCCGCCGTTTCGGAATATTTTTGCACGTAATGAAAAACCGTTATTCGCGACATGGCTGTGCCTCGTGCACTGACAAAAAGAATATCTTCATTACCTTTTTTTATATTCATCTGCGAACGATAATACAGATAATTATTGATTTTATCAATGGCAGTATCAGATATTGGAACAAGTCGTTGCTTACCGCCCTTCCCCTGAACACGAATAAATCCTTTATCGAAAAACAGGTCGGAAAATTTAAGATTAACCAACTCCGACACACGAAGCCCACAACTGTAAAGAGTTTCTATAATGGCATAATTGCGTGTACCTTCGGCGGTTGAAACATCGATACAGCCTAAAATCATATCTATCTCTTCCAACGATAATACAGTAGGGAGCTTTAGACCTATTTTAGGCGATTCTAACAATTTGCTCGGGTCGGTTTTAATATAATCGTCCAGCACAAGAAAATCGAAGAACGATTTTATTCCCGAAATAATACGCGCTACAGATCTCGACCCAATGCCTTGGTCATTAAGTTCTGAAAGAAATTCTTCCAAATGAGACAATTTTATATCTCTAAGCGAGATATTGACGGAATCTATATATCGCATCAGTTTTTGCAAGTCGGTCAGATAGGCTTCGATTGTATTTTTCGATAGTTTTTTTTCGAGCAAAAGATACCGTTTGTACTTTTCAAGAACTGATTGTTTAGTCATTTTTTGCTATTTTGATTTCACTTCACTAATCAAATTTTTCGCTTCATCGATATAGTTTCCGATTATGCATAACACAATATTTTCGTTGTCTTTAGAAATCGGTTGTTTAGCTTCCAAACTTGTCAACATTGTTACCAACGTGTCATCATTAATCATTTTGAATAGCGGCATCAATTTATGTGAAATTTGGGATAGCTTATCGGTATCATTATTATCAAATGCTTTTTGTAAGAGTAACAAATTTTCGGATGTTTCTTGTTTAAAAGAATTCAATATTTCAAGGGAACTCTCTTTGTCTTCTTTTACAAAATCTATCAGATTAGAGACCTTTCCTCGTGGTTTAAATTTCTTTTTTTGTATATGTAACTCTCCGTTATTAGCATATTTTGCGATAAGACTAATTATTGTAAGAGAGTCAAACGGCTTACTTAAAAAGTCGCAAAAACCTTGACCGCGTATTTCTTTTAAAGATATCTCGGAGTTAGCAGACAAAGCTATTTTGGGTGTCAACTTATTCAATTCCGAAATTTGTTTAACAAGCTCCAAGCCGTTCATAACAGGCATTTGGATATCTATTAATATAATATCGAATTTTGTTTTGTTTAAAATTGCAATGGCATTTTCCGGTACACTTTCGGTTGTAACGTTAATCTTTTTGAGTTTCAACAACTCCGAAAGCATGGTTAACTGCACGGGGTCGTCATCAACAGCAAAAACCGAGAATCCCTCCAAATTATTAAAGTCGGTTGTAGTTTCAAAATCGCCATCCGTAACAGCGGTGTCGCTCTTTTTCAATGGCACCCATATCGTAAATTGAGAACCTTTCCCCAATTCTGAACATAATTCAATAGAGCCATTCAACTCATTTACCAAACCTTTCACGATAGCAAGTCCCAATCCGATACCTTCTATTTTAGCTTCGGTGTAATTCAAATTCACCTGCTTAAATTCCTGAAAAATAATAGTTTGATTCTCTTCGGCAATACCACAACCCGAATCTTTAACCACGAATTTAACCCCATCATTCTCTATTTCATAACGCACTTCAACAAATCCTTTCGATGTGTATTTTATCGCATTGGAAATGATGTTATTAAATATTTTATTTATCATATACGGGTCGGAAAACACATAAAAATCTTCCGGAATATTATTGGAAAGTTTAAGTTTTAAATTCTTTGCTTGTGCTATCGGTATAAAAATATTTACTGCATCATTACTCAATTCGTAGAGATTGAAATTTATCTCTCTCTTTATCCACATGCCATCGTTTAGTTTTCTTGCATCAAGCATATCGGTTACCAGGTCTAAAATATGGTCGCTCGATTTTTTTATATTTTTCAAGTATTCATTATTCTTCTTGGTATTCTGGTTGGTTGACAACAATTCTATATATCCCTGTATGGAACTTGCGGGAGCTTTTATATCATGCGAAATTGCCAGCATCAGCTTTTCTCGCAGTTCGAGCAACTCTTTAATTTTCTTATTGGATACTACCAACTCTCTTCTTCGTTTTGCGTCCTTGTTTATACCGATTATAAATAAAAATCCAAAAATCAGCGCAATGGCAACTGCCACAAGAGAAACTACCATAACTATCTTTTGCGAATCGGACAAAACCATCTCTTTATCAAGGATGAGTTGCAACGACTTATTCAACTCTTCCAACTCTATACTTTTTAACAGCTCGTTTATTCGGGATGAAAGCAGTGTGTTTGTATTGTTCATAGCTATCTGCCTTACAAACAGTTGGTATTGCAGCTTTTCTTGTTTTTCCAAATCGAGTTTCTCGCTATATCTGATTATATTTACCATTGTATCCAATACAAGAGAGAAATTCTCTTGGGTAATTACAGGTCTGTTTTCAACAATCACGGTTGAATCTTGCTTTCCTGCAAAGGCGTCAACCAAACGTCCGAATAATTTCTTTTTTTCGCTCTTAATAACTGTTGTATCTGTATTTCTTTCTACAAAAAATACATTGTTTCGCTCAAGCAGTTCATCAATGTCTTTATTAATTTTAGGAGGAACAAATGTGCTTGTGGTACTTTTTATAATTGTTGGTGCATTACGAATAGAATCTAATAAGGCACTTATATCTTTAAGGTTTCTTTCTTTTTTCTCAAGAAGTAGAACAATGGTATCTAATTTATTGACTCTGCTTATCTCGGTTGTCATTCTTTTAAGTGTATCAATATTAGCCAAGATTTCCGGTTTTATTGAATCTTGTTTTTCAAAATACATTTTCGATTTCTCCGATATTATCAGATATTGAGCACATTCCAATTCAAACAGTTTCGAAATAGTGTTGCTGACTATCACCAACTCCTTTATGTCTTCATCTTTAGTTTTTCTTTCAGAGAAGACAACTAAATTGTTGTAAATAAGCACAATACCCAGCACCATTACCAGAAACAACAGCAGATAGCCGAATATTACCAGATGTTTTATTTTTGTAGAAAAACGTATTTTTTTCATGGTGATACTGCTAAAAAAGGGTTAATTATATTCTATTTTGTACAGTTTAATTTTATTGTACAATGTTTTTCTATCAATATTCAGGATGGAAGATGCAACAGTTTTATTTCCTTTTGCTATCTCAAGAGCTTCCTTTATTTTTTCTTTCTCGTAATTCTCTTTTCGAAGGCTTTTCACATCATTGCCTGCTTCATCGGCAACCAAATGGTTATTAGACTCTATATCGGGTAGTGTTTTTTGAAACAAATATGGTATAACCTCCGATCTTATCTCTGTTCCTTCAGAAAGCAATACGGCTTTGAATATTGTATTTTTCAACTCTTGAATATTACCGGGCCAAGAGTAACTGAGAAAACTGTCAATTACTTTTTTATCAATTTTATTAATATTCTTATTGGTCTCATTATTTGCAAATTGAATAAAGTGGCTTGTAAAATAGAGAATCACATCTTTATCGTCACACAAACGAGGAAATTCAATTACTTTGTCAAACAAATTATATAGTTTTGGCATAATTGTTTTCTTTAACTCCTTCAGTGTATTGTCACTGCTTAAGAAACATTGACAAAAATATTCATCTTTGTTCTGTTTTAATATGCGTTGCAATAACCTGTCTTGACATCTTGAATTTAAAGACTCCACATTTTTTACAAACAAAACTCCACCCTTTGCCATGTCAAAAAGTTCATCTATACCGAGAACATCTTCAACGCCTGACATAAGTTTATTTTTCAAAACCATATCGGTACTTTCTAATATAATAAATGGTTTCGCAGGATTGCCTTTCTTCTCGAATATTTGCTTTGCCAACGACATTTTTCCTGTACCCTTATCACCTACAATTAAAAGATGCGATTCATTAACAGCAACTTCATGGATTAACTCAGAAAACATCTTGTACTTATCAAGTGGCGGCAAGAAAAAGTCACCCGCCATTTTTCTCATATCCTTTTGATTTTGTTGCGACTTAAAAGCCTCTTCAATTTTCGAAAAAAGAATTTCCGGTTCGATGGGTTTTGAAATATAATCTACAGCTCCTGACTTTAATGACTCCACAGCAGTTTCTACATCTGCAAATCCGGTCATCATTATAACTAATATATCAGAATCAAATTTTTTCACCCATGAAAGAAGTGAGAATCCGTCAGCTCCGGGCATTCGAATGTCAGAAAGTATTAAATCAAAAGGCTTATTCTTTACTGTTTCTATAGCTCCGTCAACACTTGTAGCTATATCAACTTTATAATCTTTTTTAACAAGCCACGATTTAAGCATCAGACATACTGTTAAATTGTCATCTAATATCAGAACACGCTTCATTGATTTATTTTATTATTTTATCGATGAACTTTTTTATATTGATTCACATTTTCATGTGTTATTTTTTCCAAAATTCTCTTTTCCCAACTCTTTTGGTATCATAATAGCGGCGTAAAGCAGAAATACAGCTCCCACCATCATAGTCAATGTCCAAATATTATTATCGGTAAACATTAAGTATGCAGACACAGCCATAAGCATACTCGAAATAATCTGGAAGTTATAAAGCCTCTTGCCTCTTATGCTCTTGCCCTGATATGGATTAAGTGCTGTTGAAATAAGTAATGCAACAACCCCAACAACCATTAACCATTTTGCAATACCAGGAACAAAAAGATGTACTATAGTGGCAATCAATATCAAAATTGCTCCGGATTTATATAAAAAACCGCTTTTCATATATCACAATGCTTTTTTTATTATTTTTAGCAATTTATAATAAACAAGAATTATTCTACTATTATAAAGACATCCTCGCCATCTTTTCTCATTAAATAATTTTCGCGGGCAAATTTTTCAAGGTTTTCTTTATTCGATTTCAATTCGTCAAGTTTAGTCCGGTCAATCTCGGTCTGTTTTCTGTAAAACTCAATCTGCGATTCCAAATGTTGTATCTCTTTTTCGTATTTTATCCTTTTTATTATACTATTATCACCAAAAAGAAATAGAGATAAAACAAGAATCACCAAAAACAGCAATTGATATCCGGAAATGCCAAATCTCCTTCTATTTAAGTTTTCAAACTTTTTCATAGTTCTTTTACCCGTTTACTGATGCAAAAATAAATTATTTTTACTTTATAATCAAGAGAAATCCTTAAATTAAACGAAATAATAATTATGCCCTGTTGTATATATGTAGTTTTTAAACTATCTTTACACTCAATAATAAATATAACAGACAAACTTATTTTTTTGATATTATTGAAATAAAAAAAGGTTTTTATTTCAACAAAATCCGCATCAAACATAAAATATATTACATTAAAATAGATTAGAAACAATGAAGAAAAACATTTTAACTGCAATTATTGTATTATTTGCAACATCTATGGTTTTTCCTTGTACCAATTTTTTGGTGGGGAAAAAAGCTTCTGCTGACGGGTCAACAATAATATCTTACTCGGCAGACTCTTACAACTTGTATGGCGAACTGTATCATTGGCCCGCAAAAACATATAGACCCGGCGAGATGCTAAAAATTTACGAATGGGACACCGGAAAATATATGGGCGAAATACCACAAGTGCTGAGAACGTACAATGTTATCGGAAACATGAATGAGCATCAGCTAACAATTGCCGAAACCACTTTTGGAGGAAGGGAAGAACTTACAGATACCACAGCAATAATGGATTACGGCAGTTTAATATATACAACTCTGCAACGTGCGACAAATGCACGTGAGGCTATAAAAATCATGACAGACTTGGTTCGGGAATACGGCTTCGCAAGCTCAGGAGAATCATTCTCCATCGCCGACCCAAATGAAATATGGATAATGGAGATGATTGGTAAAGGTTCCGGAAATAAAGGAGCAGTATGGGTTGCCATACGTATTCCCGACGATTGCGTATCGGCACACGCCAATCAAGCAAGAATACAACAATTCCCATTGAACGATCCTGAAAACTGTATATACGCACCCGATGTAATCTCTTTCGCTCGCGAAAAAGGATATTTCAACGGTAAAGATAAAGATTTTAGTTTTGCAAAAGTTTATGCCCCTCTCGATTTCGGAGCATTGCGTTTTTGTGAAGCAAGAGTTTGGTCGTTTTTTAACCATATAAACAAAGATATGGCAAAATATGTAACTTATGCAAAAGGACAAACTACAGACCCAATGCCTCTGTACATAAAGGCAGACCGCAAACTTAGTGTTCAAGACATACAAGCCTTGATGCGCGATCACTACGAAGGAACGGAACTCGATTGGCGTTACGATGTTGGAGCAGGTCCGTTTAACTCTCCATACAGATTATCTCCGCTTACATTTGAATTTGAATCTGAGTCCTACTGCAACGAACGCCCAATCGCAACACAACAAACCGGATTCTCTTTCGTATCACAAATGCGTTCTTGGTTACCTAACCACATTGGCGGAATTTTATGGTTCGGGGTGGATGATGCAGCACAAACAGTATATTATCCTTTCTATTGCAATCATAACAAAGTGCCACATGCAATGGAACAAGGTAATGGAGATTTATTAACATATTCACCAACATCTGCATTTTGGATTCACAACAGGGTATCGAATATGGTTTATACTCGATATAGCGATATGAGTGAAGACATGAAAAAAGTTCAATCAAAACTCGAAAATCAATTCCGCGAAGCGCAACCGAAAATTGAAAAAGAAGCTAATGAGTTATCCAACAAATCACAAGAAGAAAGTGTGAAATATCTAACCCAATACTCCAACAACCTGGTTGCAGAAGGTATGGCTGAATGGAAAAAACTTGAAGAATATATGATGGTAAAATATCTTGACGGTGTAATTAAAAAGGAAGAAAACGGAAAATTCAAACGCAATCCGTACGGCTTGCCCGATTCTCCAAAACGTACAGGATATCCAAAAGAATTTATCAAAAAAGTTATCGAAGAAACAGGAGACAAATACAAGGTTAGAGAATTAGAATAACTCAAAACTTTATAGATTTCTCAAACAAATTAAAACATAACGATTCGTATGGAAAACAAAGAATTATTAGAAAGAGTAACGAGTAAAGCAAATGCCTGGTTAAGTGGCGACTATGACCAAGAGACGAAACAAGAGATAAAACTGATGTTAGAAAGAGAAGACAAAACGCTACTAATTGATGCATTTTACAAAGATTTGGAATTCGGTACAGGAGGAATGCGAGGTATAATGGGAGCCGGAAGCAATCGTGTGAACAAATATACAGTTGGAAGCGCAACACAAGGGCTTTCGAATTATCTATTAAAAGAGTTTTCTAACCTTGAAGAGATAAAAGTAGTGGTTGGTCACGACTGTAGAACAAACAGTCGCAAATATGCAGAAATTTCAGCAGACATATTCTCAGCAAACGGAATTAAAGTGTATCTGTTTGAAGATTTACGCCCTACTCCTGAAATTTCATACGCGATTCGTAAATTGGGTTGTCAAAGCGGAATTATGATAACAGCATCACACAACCCAAAAGAGTATAACGGCTACAAAGCATATTGGGATGACGGTGCACAAGTACTCGCACCACACGACAGAAACATCATAGCTGAAGTAAATCGCATAAATGAAATTAGCGATATTAAATTTGACGGCGATAAAAATAAAATCCAAACCATTGGAAAAGATATGGATGACGCTTTCGTTGAAGAGATAAAAGGCTTTGTATTATCGCCCGAAGCTATAGAACGACATCACGACATTAAAATGGTATATACACCAATTCACGGAACAGGAGTTGAAATTGTACCGAAAGCTCTTCGCGCCATTGGATTTACCAATATTTATGATGTACCCGAACAATATATAACAAGCGGTGAATTCCCAACGGTTTACTCTCCCAATCCCGAAGAACCTGCTGCTCTGGAATTGGCTATCAAAAAAGCAATAGAAACCGGAGCAGAATTTGTTATGGCTACCGACCCCGATGCCGATAGAATAGGCACTGCCGTAAGAGATAACGACGGAAACTTTGTTCTTATCAATGGCAACCAAACAATGCTTATTTTCCTTTATTACTTGATGACCAAACGCAAAGAAATGGGATTGATAACCGGAAAAGAGTATGTTGTAAAAACCATTGTGACTACAGAATTAGTTAACGATATTGCAAGAAAAAACGGTATCGAAATGTTTGATTGCTACACCGGATTCAAATGGATTGCAAAAATAATTCGCGAAAATGAAGGTGTAAAACAGTACATTGGAGGCGGCGAAGAGAGTTACGGCTTTTTGGCAAGCGATTTCGTACGCGACAAAGATTCAGTATCGGCTTGTACTCTTTTTGCTGAGATTGCAGCATGGGCAAAAGATAAAGGGAAAACAGTATATCAACTTCTGGAAGACATATACGTAGAGTACGGTTACTCGAAAGAAGTGGGTATTTCTCTTGTTCGTAAAGGCAAAGAGGGAGCCGAAGAGATAGAAAACATGATGAAAAACTATCGATTAAATCCGCTTAAATCTCTTGCAGGTTCACCAGTAAATCTATATAAAGATTTTGCTAAATTGGAGGCTGTTGACTTAACTAAAAACGAAAAAATTGCACTCGAAATGCCAACCACTTCTAACGTATTACAATACTTTACCGAAGAAGGAACAAAACTATCTATCAGACCTTCTGGCACTGAACCAAAGATTAAGTTCTACATCGAGGTAAGAGCTAAAGTAAACGGCATTGAAGATTTGGCAGAAGCCCAAAGAGTAGCTGACAGTAAAATTGAAATGATTAGACAAGAGTTGAATATTTAGTGATATTCAACAATCAGCAAAAACAAAGCCAACTACTTCACAATGATTTAGTTGGCTCTTTTTATCAATTTGTTGAATGTCATCAAATACAAGGAGCTGAGATTGAGTACGAATGAGCGTACTGAAAGTATGCAATTGGGTACGAATAACGAAAGCAAAGCTATCGTATTCTTTCTACAATAATATGAACAGACAGGAATGTCAATCCACCATTAACACACACCACTAATCACTAATATAACAAAAGCCCCAAAATACCTGCTAAAATAATCAACATTATAGGATCGACTTTCTTTAATGAAGCTAATATTACGGCAATAAAAATAATTATGCTTTTATAATCGACAAAATTGTATGGTGTCATCAACATCAATGCTGCCGATGCTATCAATCCAATAATTGCAGGCTTTAAAACAGATAGTGATGCACGCACCCATACATTATTGTTTATTCGTGCAAAAAAAGCACATACAACGGTCATTATAATCAGAGAAGGAATACTTACCGCAAAAGTACAGATAGCTGAACCAATAACACCCTGAAACGAAGAATAGCCCATTTCGGTTACCGATGTGTAACCAATATAAGTTGCCGAATTAAAAGCAATAGGTCCGGGAGTTGTTTGAGAAATAGCTACAATATCTGTAAAATCGCTTACGGTAATCCATTTATGTAGTTCAACCACTTCGTATTGAATTAGCGACAACATGCCATAACCCCCACCGAATCCAAACAGTCCGATTTTGAAAAATGAGACAAACAGTAATATATATAATTCAAGTAAATCCATTTGTCACATCTTTATCATTTCCCTATTTTATACCTTATATAAGCAGTATAACCAATTCCCAAAGCAATGGAACACACTACAATATATATCGGAGAAACATGTAAAAGCCAAACAAGCAGAGCTACACTAATCGGTATCCAAATGGTTAACCAGGTAATTTTTGCTGCTTTTCCAAGTTGAAAAAGAGGTGTAACAATCAATGCAACTACTGCAGGACGAATACCTTTAAAAATTCTTTCTATAACAGGATTCTCTTTAAACTGCGTAAAAACTATTGCAATAAGTAATATCGCCACAAATGAAGGAATAATTACCCCTGCTCCCGAAAACAGACTTCCCTTAAATCCCAATCTTTTATTACCGACAAACAAAGCCGTATTTAAGGCGACAGGTCCGGGAGCAGATTGAGCTATCACCAGCATATCCATAAATTCATCATCATTGAGCCACTCTCTTTTAGTTACAACCTCTTTTCGTATAAGCGGAATCATTGCAAAGCCTCCGCCAAACGTAAAAGCACCTATTTTAAAAAAAACTATGAAGAGTCTCCAATAATCTTTTATTTTGCTGCTATTCATTCCTCTTTTTTTGAGTTTATATCTCGTTGCACGACAAAGGTAGTAAAAAAGAATATTGTAACATTCCAATGTGTTGATATTTTTAGTTTATAAGAGGTAAACAAATAAACAAACTTGATGTGACAACTTTATAGACATAAGATTTTTTTATAATTATTTCCGCATTCAATTGTCGGCTTTCAATTATCAGTTGCTTTCACGCAAAGCACACTAAATTTTTTGTTGCTATAGCAAATCTATTTGCATGATAATTAACCCTCCTTATATAGAGCAAGTAACTACTAAATTGGAATTAGACTACTTACACTAAAAAAACGTAACTCGAAACTAAAAAGTATCTAAAACAGAAGTTTCACTTCGTTCAACATGACAATAATTCACCAATCTCCAACCAACATAAATAAAACCAAAATCATAAATAAAATAACTTGATATAGAGCACCTTTTTTATTACTTTTGTAATCTAAAATCAAAAATACATTGTTGCAAACTGTTTACGACAGATGTTATTTGCAAAACAAAAATATGATAGATACAACCGTTTTCGAAAATAAAACAGCTACTTACTACACCCTGGGTTGCAAACTTAACTTTGCCGAAACATCAGCTATCGGCAAACAATTAACCGATGCAGGTATAATCAAAGCAAGAAGAGGACAAAAAGCCGATATTTGTGTGATAAACACATGCTCTGTTACAGAATTAGCCGATAAAAAAAGTCGTCAGGCAATAAGACGAATAATTCAACAACATCCCAATGCGTTTGTAGTGGTTACAGGTTGTTATGCTCAGTTAAAACCGCAAGATATTGCACAAATAGAGGGAGTAGATATTGTTTTGGGTACGGAACAAAAACTCGATGTGATTAACTACCTCAACGACTTAACTAAATTTAATGAAAGTAAAATCATTACTACCAAAACAAACAGAATATCTTCATTTTCATCATCTGTTTCGGCAGACGACCGTACACGTTACTTTCTAAAAGTTCAAGACGGATGCGACTATTTTTGCACTTACTGCACCATTCCTTACGCCAGAGGCAGAAGCAGAAACGGATCTATTGCAAGCTTGGTAAAACAAGCGGAAGATGTTGTACGACAAGGCGGAAAGGAAATTGTATTAACCGGAGTTAACATTGGAGATTTCGGACATACAACAAACGAAACTTTTTTCGATTTGATAAAAGCTTTGGACGAGGTGGAAGGTATTGAAAGATTCAGAATATCATCTATCGAACCCAATCTGCTTACAGATGAGATAATAGATTTTGTAGCTACATCGAAACGTTTTGCTCCACATTTTCACATACCGTTGCAAGCCGGAAGCGATGAGGTGTTGCTCTTGATGAAACGCAAATACGATACCTCTCTTTTCAAACATAAGATTGAAAAAACAAAAGAGGCGATGCCTCATGCTTTTATCGGTGTGGATGTAATTGTTGGTGTTCGTGGCGAAACTGACGAATATTTTGCCAAAAGCAAGAATTTTATCGAATCGTTAGACATATCGCAACTTCACGTTTTTACCTATTCCGAACGTGCCGGAACACAAGCTCTAAAAATAGAACACAAAGTTACTCCCCAAGCCAAACAAGAACGAAGCAAAGCCCTGTTGGATATATCCGAAGAGAAGACTTTTAAGTTTTATCAATCTCAGAAAGGCTCTATCAGAAAGGTTCTTTTCGAACATACAAAGCATGGAAACATGATGCATGGTTTTACAGAAAACTATGTAAAAATATACGCCCCTTACAACCCCTCGATGATTAACCGGATAACAGAAGTAAAGGTTGGCGAATACAATGAAGACGAAACTGCTATGGAAGCGATATTCGACTATAAGATTTAAAATTCATGCCACAAAAAAATAAAAAAGAAATCGGATATTATCTGCTGTATGGAACTGCCAATGTGTTAGCTCTTCTTCCTTTCGGCATACTTTACCTAATCTCTGACATACTATATATTATTGTATATCATATATTTAAATATAGAAAGAGAGTTGTTCGCAAAAACCTGTTCAATTCGTTCCCGGAAAAATCTAAATCTGAGATATTGAAAATAGAGAAACGATTTTATCATCATCTTTGCGACTATTTTGTAGAGACAATCAAAATATTACGAATTTCGGATAAAGAGATACAAAAACGAATGGTTTTCAGAAATCCCGATTTACTGAACCATATCGCCCACAACGGCAATTCTTGCTTGTTAGCTCTTGGACATTACGGCAATTGGGAGTATGTACCCTCTATCGGCATGTATTTGTCGCCAATTATAGAGCAAGGGCAAGTTTATAAAAAGTTATCATCGCCTGCCTTTGAAAGTTTTTTTCTGAAATTAAGAGGCAGATTTAGTCCAAAAAGCATCGAAATGAAGTCGATTTATCGTACTATCATCACAAATAATCAGGATAATAAAACGATGACTATCGGCTTTTTAAGCGACCAAAGAGCACCATTAGCAAGTTCTTATATTACAACATTTTTGAATCAGAAAACTCGTGTGTTTACCGGACTGGAACGAATTGCACGACAGTTTGGTTTTGCCATAGTATATTTGGATATAAAAAAGGTAAAAAGAGGTTATTATGTCGGTGATTTCTCAATAATAACGTACGATGCTAAATTAGAAGAAGAAAACGCCGTATTGGAGAAATATATGGAAAAACTTGAAAAGACAATCAAGTATGACCCTGCCTATTATCTGTGGTCGCACAACAAGTGGAAACACAACAAAAGTAACAATTCCGAGAAAAAGAAATGAAAAAAACGTCTGTAATAATATTGAATTGGAATGGGAGAAAATTGTTGGAAAAGTTTCTACCCTCAGTTGTTTCACACTCTCTCGATGCCGAAACAGAAGTTATTGTTGCCGATAACGCCTCCACCGATGATTCTATAGCTTTTGTAGAAAACAATTATCCGGATGTTGGACTGATTATCTTTGACAAAAATTACGGATTTGCCGAAGGCTACAATAGAGCAATACAACAAGTAGATAGTGAATATGTTGTGCTGCTAAACTCAGATATCGAAACAAGCGAAAATTGGCTTTCAAGCATGATATATTTTTTCGAAAAAAATCCCGAAGTTTGCGCGATTCAACCCAAAATATTATCACAAAAACAAAAAACACACTTTGAATATGCCGGCGCTGCGGGCGGATTTATCGACAAATTCGGATACCCATTTTGCAGAGGTCGCATATTAAACCATGTGGAAGAAGACATCGGACAATACAACAACCCGATTAATGTTTTTTGGGCAAGTGGAGCATGTTTATGTATCAGACGACAAAAATACATTGACATTGGGGGGCTTGATAATCGTTTTTTCGCTCACATGGAGGAAATTGATTTGTGTTGGCGACTAAATGCCAGAGGAGAGAATATTATCTGTCTGCCCGATTCAATTGTTTATCACGTTGGAGGAGCATCATTAGATAAAGAAAATCCCCTAAAAACGTATTTGAATTTCAGAAACAATCTGTTGATGCTCTACAAAAACTCGAAAAAAATCACATATTTATTGATAATGCGTACCTTTACGGATGCTTTGGCAATGCTGAATTTCATGTTTAATAATAAATTTGCAAGTGCTAAAGCGGTAATAGTTGCTTATAGGGACTTTTACCGAATGAAAGCAGAGTTTAAAGCCGATAGAAAAGAGAATTTAGCTAAAACCACAAAAGAGAGATTAACCGGAAAATACAGAGGAAGTATTCTGTGGAACTACTATTTCAGAAACAGGAAAAAATATAATTTGTTACCCGATATCGAAAAATAAAAAGACTATTCGAAATTGAACGAAAGAACTATCATTCTTTGAGTCGCCTTTGATATTGCCAACGGATACTTCAATAGTTCAACATCAACCAAATCGGCACGATTTGTTTCGTTCAAATCTACTAACCCGAAACAAAATTTAAGTTCGGGAGCAAACTTAAACAGAGGCATGTAGAAGTCGCACCCTACCCCAACTTCAATTCCGTAATCGAAAGGTTTTAAAAACATCGGACGATTTTTTCTCGGAGCAAGCTCTACGCTTCCATAACCACCCAAAATAATGTACGGACGATAATTATTTACCCTTCCTGTTGTAAACTTAACCTGCAGAGGTAGCGTAATATAGTTGTTTCTTATGCCTGTTTTGAACTCTTCACCCGAAGTTTGTTCTTTGAACACAAAGTCTTTAGAACCTAAATGCAGAGTAGGGATTGCTCGCAGATTTATGTAATAGTTCAAATACAAATCTGTAATCAACCCGACACTAAAGCCCGGTGAATAATTTGGAATCTCGGCAAACCAAACTTCTCCGTTCTCGTTTACATGCCCGGATTGTGTCAACATTAAATCTTGCGTGTGCATACCAACCATAAAACCAAAGTGAAAAATCTTCTGGTCGGCATACGGTTGGTTTTGCAATACCTGTTTTTGTGCTATCAATGATTGCAAAACAGCTACAAACAGTACCGTTAATATGTATAGTTTTTTCTTCTTCATTCGTAACAATAAACGCTTTTTTAAACATCTTATTATAATTTTCAAATATCAACATTCATAATTATCCGATAAAGGCACAACATCGTTATTTAGAAATAGTAAAAATAATCTTTGCGACAAAAAAACTAAACCCCTAATAATAACATCTTTATATAAGCACAGACAGAGTATTTGGCATCATACACAAGCATTTGCATCAATTAGTCACACTCATTTTTTTTGTATTTTTAAAAAACTCATTATCTTTGCATCTGATTTGTGAAACATTTCATAATCACACAAAACATTTAACTAATAAATTATTTTTTTATTATGGCTTACGTAATTAGTGAAGATTGCATTGCATGTGGTACTTGTATCGACGAATGCCCTGTAAGCGCAATATCAGAGGGTGATATCTACTCTATTGACCCGGAAATTTGTACAGATTGTGGAACATGTGCAGAAGTATGTCCTACTGAAGCAATTCATCCGGCATAGTAGTATTATCCATCGGACAAAAAACAGGTCAAACAGGCTCTTTCTGTTTGACTTTTTTTTATGCTAAATCGAAAACAAAATCAATAAAAAAAACGCCAAAATTTTGGCGTTTTTTTTATGTTGTATATCTGTATTAAATAATGTTGAAACAATTATTTTTTATTTACAGAATTCATGTGAGCGATAAGTTCTAATACTTTATTTGAATATCCCCACTCGTTGTCGTACCAGCTAACAACTTTCACAAATGTCGGACTAATTGCGATACCTGCTTTCTCGTCGAAAATAGAAGTGCGAGAATCACCAATAAAGTCACTTGAAACAACATCCTCATTTGTATATCCAAGTATTCCTTTAAGTTCGCCTTCAGATGCTTTTTTCATTGCAAGGCAAATTTCCTCGTAAGTTGTCTCTTTAGCCAAACGCACTGTCAAGTCAACCACAGAAACGTCTAATGTAGGCACGCGGAAAGACATTCCTGTAAGTTTTCCGTTCAATTCGGGAATAACTTTACCAACTGCTTTAGCTGCACCTGTTGATGATGGGATAATGTTTCCACCAGCAGCACGTCCACCACGCCAATCTTTTGCTGAAGGACCGTCAACAGTTTTCTGTGTTGCGGTAGTTGCGTGAACTGTAGTCATCAAACCTTCCACGATACCAAAATTATCGTGCAACACTTTAGCTACAGGGGCTAAACAGTTTGTTGTACAAGATGCGTTTGAAACGATTTGTTCTCCTTTATAAGTTTTCTCGTTAACACCACAAACAAACATCGGAGTATCATCTTTTGAAGGTGCAGACATAACTACATATTTTGCACCTGCGTCAATATGAGCTTGTGCTTTACCTTTTTCAAGGAAAAGACCTGTTGATTCCACTACATAGTCAACACCTATATCACCCCATTTCAAATCAGCCGGATTTTTTTCAGCTGTAACACGAATTTTCACACCGTTTACAATCAAATTTCCATCTTTTACTTCAATAGTTCCGTTGAAACGACCGTGAACAGAATCGTATTTCAACATGTATGCAATGTAATCTACATCTAGTAAATCATTGATACCAACAACTTGAATGTCGTCTCTGTTTTGAGATGCACGGAAAACCAAACGACCAATACGTCCGAATCCGTTAATACCTACGTTAATCATATTCTTTGAATTTTATTTATTATAAATGTTTTCTAGTACCTGTTTTCTTAATGGTCTTACAAAAATACAAAATGTTTTCTTTTAATTAAAATTATTTATGTCAAAAAAAAACAGCAAAGTAATTTACATATTAATGAAATAGTTACAGAAAATGAAAATATTACAGAATTTTTCATTCAATTCATTCCCTTTTTTCTTGCTTTTTTTTACTTTTGTAATATTATTGTACTCATTTCAAACATTAAGCAGATGAAACCAAAAAGTTTAGTCAACATAAACGATTACGAAAAAGAGGATATTTTACGCATCATAAAGAGTGCTGAAAAATTTAAAGTAAATCCTAACCGAGATTTATTAAAAGGACACGTATGTGCCACACTTTTTTTTGAGCCTTCCACCCGAACAAGACTTAGCTTCGAAACTGCCGTTAACAGACTTGGCGGAAGAATTATAGGATTTTCTGATGCCGCAACAAGCAGCTCAACCAAAGGTGAGTCTTTGAAAGACACCATTTTAATGGTAAGTAATTATGTCGATTTGATTATCATGCGCCATCACTTGGAGGGTTCGGCTCGATATGCTTCGGAAGTATCTCCTGTGCCGATTATAAATGCAGGCGATGGTTCCAATCAGCACCCGACTCAAACAATGCTCGACCTGTTCACTATCTACGAAACACAAGGCTCTCTCGAAAATCTGAAAATAACAATAGTCGGCGACCTGAAATACGGACGTACCGTACACTCACTGATACAAGGTATGTCCCATTTCAAACCGACATTCAATTTCGTTGCTCCGGATGAACTTCGCATCCCTGCAAAATACAAACAATTTTGCGACAGTAAAAATATTCCTTACAAAGAGTTTACCGATTTTACGCCCGAATCCATTAATGATTCGGACATATTGTATATGACACGAGTTCAAAAAGAGCGTTTTACCGACCTGATGGAGTACGAAAAAGTAAAAAATGTATATGTTCTGCACAATGCGATGCTTAGTGATTCAAAACCAAACTTGAAAGTGCTTCATCCGCTTCCACGTGTAAAAGAGATTTCTCAAGATGTGGACGACAATCCAAAAGCATACTATTTTCAACAAGCCAGAAACGGTATGTTTGCTCGCCAAGCCATAATTTGTGATTTGATGAATGTTGAAGTGAAATAATAAAAACTGTAATAAAATGAGAAAAGAGTTACAAGTTGCCGCTCTCGAAAACGGAACAGCTATAGACCATATTCCTACAGAACAACTGTTTAAGGTAGTATCTCTGCTGCAATTGGAAAAACTTAACAACACGATTACCATCGGTAATAACCTGAAAAGTGATAAAATGGGAGCTAAAGGGATTATTAAAGTTTCCGATAAGTTTTTCAGAGACGATGAGTTAAATCGAATTGCTGTGGTAGCACCAAACGTAAACCTAAACATCATCAGAAATTATGAAGTAGTAGAAAAAAAAGCCGTTACACTTCCCGATGTTATTACGGATATAGTGAAATGCAGCAATCCGAAATGCATTACCAACAACGAGACAATGCACACAAAATTTTATGTTATCGACAAAGAAAAGGTAGAGTTGCAATGTCATTATTGCGAGGTAAAAATAGATAAAGAGGATATCGTTTTAAAATAACAGAACATTGGCTGTAAGCCGATAAAAATCGATATTGACATGAAAAAAGATATTAACCCCGAAACTTCGCTATATCCACTGCCTGCCGTTATGGTAAGTTGCGGTAGTTCTCCTGACGAATACAACATTATCACCATAAGTTGGACTGGGACTATATGCAGCAATCCTCCCATGTGCTATATTTCCGTGCGTCCCAATCGTCATAGTTACGACATCATTAAACGCAATATGGAGTTCGTAATAAATCTGACTACCGAACAACTTGCGCAAAAAACCGACTGGTGCGGGTCGCATTCGGGTAGAGATTATAATAAGTTTAGCGAGATGAATCTGACTCCGGTAAAGGCAACTATGGTGCAAGCTCCAATTATTGCCGAATCGCCACTATCTATCGAATGTCGGGTGAAAGAGATAATATCATTGGGGTCACACGATATGTTTATTGCCGAAGTTGTGAATATTCAAGTTGATGAATCGCTTGTTGATGCCGAAACGAATACTCTGCTATTTGAGAAAGCAAACCTGATAGCATACGCAAACCGGCATTATTTTACCTTAGGAGAAGAGATTGGCAAATATGGATGGACAGCTAAAAAGAAAAAATAGACATTTCTGATGAAAATTGCCCGAAAAACAGAACTTCTTGCTCCGGCAAAAAATATAGAAATAGGCAAGCAGGCAATTATTCATGGAGCCGATGCAGTATATATCGGCATTGATGGATACAGTGCGCGTTATGCCGCAGGAAATTCGGTAGAAGATATTGCCGAATTGGTGAAATTCGCACATCTGTTCAACGCAAAAATTTACGTTACATTAAACACAATCTTGTACGATGACGAACTACACGAAGTGGAAATGCTGATATGGCAACTTTATAAGGTTCGTGTGGATGCACTTATCATACAAGATATGGGGATTTTGCAACTCAACTTGCCCCCTATTCCACTTCATGCAAGCACACAAGCCGATAACAGGACGGTAGAAAAAGTTCGTTTTTTGGAAAAGGCAGGTTTTACGCAAGTTGTTTTGGCTCGTGAACTCTCTTTTAATGAAATAGCAGAAATAGCCGAAAACACAACGGTGGCTTTGGAGGTGTTTATACACGGCTCTCTCTGTGTTTCGTATAGCGGTCAATGCTATTTAAGCCAAGCAATATCGGGCAGAAGTGCCAATCGAGGCAAATGTGCTCAACTTTGTCGTTTACCATACGATTTGGTAGATTCAAACGGTAAATTGATTGAAAAAGACAAATATTTATTGTCGTTGAAAGATTTTAATCAATTCCATAATTTGGAAAATCTTTTAGATGCCGGCGTTTCATCTTTGAAGATTGAAGGGCGACTAAAAGATGTGTCGTACGTGAAAAATATTGTGGCGGCATATCGCAAAAAATTGGACGAAATTTTCGCTCGACGAAGCGAATATGTCCGTGCTTCGTCGGGTAGCAACAATGTGGATTTTGACCCAAATCTATCGAAAAGCTTTAATCGTGGATTTACCGACTATTTCTCAAACGGAAGACAAGCAGGTATTGAATCGCCGCTATCACCTAAATCTATCGGAGAATATTTAGGTACTGTAAAGTCAATCGGCAAAAGAAACATAATAATCAACACCAAAAAGAAGATTAACAATGGCGACGGTTTGTGCTATACAACCGAAAACGGATTGGACGGATTTCGTGTAAACAGCGTTGAAGGAAACACGGTTTTCCCCGCAAAAATGCCGAAATTAAATATTGGCACGAAAATATATAAAAATTACGACCACGAATTTGAGCAAACATTACTAAAAAATACAGCCGAACGAAAAATATCCGCCAAAATAAACTTATTTGAAGTCGGTTTCGGATTTGCGTTGCAAATAACGGATGAATACGACAATGAAGCGATCATAGTTGAAACATTTGAAAAAAATCCGGCAAACAAATCTCCCTATGAAAATATTCGCCTTCAACTCTCAAAAACCGGGAATACCATTGTAGAAGTAAAAGAGGTAAATATAAAATTCTCGCAAGATTGGTTTATTCCGTCATCAGCACTAACCGATTGGCGTAAAAAACTAATCGACAGACTGTTATCGGCAAGAAAAATATCTTACAAACAAGAGATAAAAAAAATAGAACCTACATCGCACGCATTTCCACAAAAAGAGCTGACCTATCTGCACAATATTTCCAACAAAAACAGTCATGCATTTTACACTCAACATCAATCAAAAATTCTGCAACCCGCATTCGAGATTGCACCAAGACAAGATGAGCCATTGATGTTTACAAAATATTGCATCAAATTTGCGATGGGATACTGCACAAAAACAAACAAGTCGAAATCAACACCATTTAAAGAGCCACTGTATTTGGTAAACAACAATGTTCGGTTAAAACTACAATTCGATTGCAAAGAGTGCCAAATGCTGGTAATAAAAGATTCAGACAAGACCAAATAGTTAAAACCCACGAAAAATATAAGGTTTTAAAAATCAATACAAAAACGTTTAAAAATCAAACAGAGCAGAAAACAATTGATAATTTAATTGTAAATTTAAGTAATACTCACTATTTTTGTCTCTTTATTTTTTTGAAATTCATTATAAGTAAAAATATTTATGCTTAGTAAAATACTTTCGGTTTCGGGCAAACCCGGACTATACAGACTTATATCTACAGGAAAAAATCTAAATGTTGTAGAATCATTATTAAACGGTAAAAGATTACCACTATATATTACAGAAAAATTAGTTGCTTTGAGCGACATTTCCATATACACAGATGAAAAAGATGTTCCATTGAGAGAAGTTTTCAAGAAAATGCAAGAAAAGGAGAACGGCAACAAAACATCCGTTTCTACCAAAGCTTCGAGTAAAGAACTTTTCTCATATTTTGAAGAAATATTGCCGGATTACGATAAAGAGCGTGTTTACGCATCCGATATAAAAAAGATTATCAGTTGGTATAATATCGTCGTTGAGAACAATATTGATTTAGACGAAGAAGCTCCTGAAAGTGAGGCAGATACAACAGAAGCCGACGAAATCCAAAATACAAACAAATAATATTTACAGACAAATTGAATCTTAACAATTTAGCCAAGCGTACTACCGCGGGAGCTATTTACGTGGCTATTATACTTTATGCCCTTTTGGGTGGAGAGGTTGTTTTTTTAGCCGTATTTGGACTATTTTTAGCAATTGCTCTGTACGAATTTTTTCGCATGGTAAATAATTCATGTGGCAGAGTGTGCAAAATATTCCAAATTGTATCGGGCTTGGCTATATATTTCTCGTTCTTTTTATTTTTAAAGGAAATATCACTCGTAGCATTTCCTTTTGCTATAGCCGCGTACATATTGGTTCTGTTTTTATCGACAATATTTATCAATCGAAAAAACATTATTCAAACAACGGCATTCTCTCTGTTGGGGCATATATATATCACCTTACCGTTATCAATACTTCTATTTATCTCGCAACGATACGGCGATATAATCGGAAATTACAAGAACCTGTTTGTTCTTGCTATTTTTGTACTGATTTGGATAAACGATACAGCCGCATTTCTGTTTGGCTCAATGCTTGGCAAACACAGACTCATAGAGCGTATTTCGCCAAAAAAATCGATTGAAGGCTTTATTAGTGGGATAGCTGTTTCCGTTATTGCTGCGATAATTTCTTCTATATATTTTCAATCAATTTCGGTTTATCTTTGGATTGCCATTGGCTTAATTACTCCTGTCTTTGCTTCGTTGGGCGACCTTTTCGAGTCGCTATTGAAGAGAACTTTCGGCGTAAAAGATTCCGGCAATCTAATTCCGGGACATGGAGGTATTCTTGACCGTATTGACAGTCTATTGATAGTATTTCCGGCTATTTTTCTTTTCCTTCTTTTATGTACAAAATTCGAAATGCTTTAAGGGATGGAGCAAGTAACGGTTATGAGTTTAGAGTCTTTTTTTCAATACTACGAACTCAGATTTCAGAACTAAAAAACTATTCCAGATAAGTATATCCGTATAGTCCTGAACGATAGTTAGATAAGAACTCTTTTCCTTCCTCTACCGAGATTTTTCCTTTCTTCACGGAACTCATTACCCAAGTCTCTACCGTGCGAACAAGTTTTTTTGCATTGTATTGAACGTAATCCAAAACATCAGCAACAGTTTCTCCATCAATTATCTGATCGATATTATAGCCGTTTTCGTTGGTTGTAATGTGTACTATATTGGTGTCACCGAACAAGTTGTGTAAGTCTCCCAAAATCTCTTGATATGCGCCAACTAAAAATACGCCTATGTAATAAGGCTCATCTTTTTTTAATGCGTGAACGGGCAGATATGAAGCGTGAAACCCATCTTGAGCGGCAAAATTTGCAATTTTACCGTCAGAGTCGCAAGTTATATCTTGCAGTGTTGCCGTTTTATCCGGTTTTTCCGAAAGTCGATGAATCGGAATAATCGGGAATATCTGGTCAATAGCCCACGAGTCGGGTAGCGATTGGAAAAGCGAGAAGTTGCAGAAAAATTTATCCGGCAATAACGATGACAGTTGTCTCAACTCTTCCGGCACGTGTTTAGTGCGATTAATAAGAATATTAATCTCACGTGCGATTGAGAAATATAGTTCTTCTACTTGTGCACGCGATTTCAGACTAAACATGCCGAGACTGAACAAATCGAGAGACTCCTCTCTAATCTGTTGCGCATCGTGCCATGCTTCCAGCATGTGTGTAGGAGACAGATTGTTCCAAATATTGTAAAGCTCTTTAACTAATTCATGAGCATCTTCTTCTAATATCCGATCTTCATCCCATTTGGGAAGTGTAGCGGTGCCCAACACTTCAAAGACTAAAACAGAGTGATGTGCAGTAAGTGCTCTTCCCGATTCGGTGATAATATTTGGATGTGGAATATTGTTTTTATTTGCGGCATCAACAAACGAAAAAACCGAGTCGTTTACATACTCTTGTACGGAATAGTTGATACTGTTATCTGAATATGACGAACGTGCGCCGTCGTAATCTACACCTAAACCGCCACCAATATCCACGAACTCAATGTTAAATCCCATAGAGTGGAGCTGTACGTAAAATTGTGCCGCTTCACGAAGTGCGGTTTTTATGCGTCGTATTTTTGTTATCTGACTACCTATGTGGAAATGTATTAATCGGAAGCAGTCATTCATTTTTTTCTTTTTGAGAATTTCCATAGCTTCGAGCAATTCGCTTGAATTCAGGCCGAATTTACTCCCGTCGCCACCGGATTCTTCCCATTTACCGCTTCCTGAACTTGCCAACTTCACACGAATACCTATATTGGGTTTTACTTTCAGTCTGTTGGCTATCTCCATTGTTAGAGTAAGTTCGTTTATTTTTTCTACAACAATAAAAATCTGCTTGCCCATCTTTTGCGATAAAAGAGCAAGTTCAATATAACTTTCATCTTTATATCCATTGCAAATAATAAGTGAGTTAGCATCGGTGTTGGTTGCAAGTACGGCATGCAGTTCTGGCTTTGACCCTGCTTCCAAGCCAATTTTAAATCGTTTGCCATAGGTAACAATCTCTTCTACAACCTGACGCATTTGGTTTACCTTAATAGGATAGATTATATAGTTTTGAGCTTTATAATCATACTCTTGAGCGGCAATGCTAAAACTGTTTGAAATTTTTTCAATCCTATTATCTAAGATTTCAGGAAAACGAATAAGAACCGGAGCGGACACGTCGCGAAGATACAACTCACGCATTAATTCGTTTAAGTCCACTTTTCTATCACTGCTTTTTCTGGGAGTAACTTGCACGTTACCTTCTTCATTAATAGAAAAATAGCCATTGCCCCAAGCATTTATATTATATAGTTCTTCCGAGTCTTCTATACGCCATTTTCTCATTTTAATTTGCAGATTTTAAATTGTTTAAATATAATGTCTGTAAAAATTGAATACAAATATACGTAATTAATTTGTCATTATTTAATTATTATGATTGCAAATAGTGATACTTTCTGAGTAAAATTGTGTCATTTGAATTTTTTAACTACATTTGTCTGACTTTTTATCGAAAAAACAGTCTTATAAATAATAATATTTCAATTCATTTAAAATAATAAAGTTATGAATTTAAAAACAAAACTATTTATTTATTCATTTTTGGCTATTGCTCTTATGAGTTTCTCTTCAGAAAAAAGTAATATAGATGTGAGAGAACCACAAATTCAAGCTAAAAAACAAATTCAAAATAACACTATGGAAGACAGAATGAGAAAAGCAGATCAAATTTTTGCTTTCGATATTTTCGAAAGAGTATTAATTGATGAAGAAAACGGTGAGAACAAAAACTTTATGGTTTCACCTTTGAGTATTAGCATGGCATTAACAATGACAATGAACGGAGCCGAAGGAGAAACTAAAAATGCTATACGCAACACTTTGAAAATGGGAGCTTTTTCTGACAAAGAGTTGAATAAATACTACAGAAATCTGAAAAAATATCTATTAAATGCTGACCCGGAAACAAATATTTCTATTGCTAACTCTATATGGACAAATAAATCTATCCCCGTTAGAGGCACATTTAAAAGAACTAACAAAAGAAGCTATGATGCCGAAATAAGAGAAGTAGATTTTTCTCTTCCTACAACAGCTAATCTGATAAATCAATGGGCTAGTGATAATACAAATAACTTAATAGACAATATTATTGATAGAACAAACGGAGATGATTTGATTTATCTGCTCAATGCCATTTATTTCAAAGGAATTTGGAATATAAGTTTCGACAAATCGAGAACAATAGAAGCTCCATTCTTTGTAGAACCTGATATGCGTGTAAAAGTGAATATGATGCATCAAACAAATAAATTCGATTACACCGAAGATGAAAATTTGCAAATGATAAAATTGCCGTATGGAAATAAATCTTACAGTATGATGGTGTTGCTCCCCCAAAAAGAGCAGAGCGTAAAAAGTATAGCTGCGGCATTAAAAGACTTGAACTATTGGGAAACATTAAATTCAAAACTGCATAACGTAGATGTAGATTTGGCACTACCTAAATTCAAAACCGAATATAGCAAAAGATTAGAAGGAATATTATCTGATATGGGTATGGGACTTATGTTCTCTCCCAGAGCCGATTTTTCCAAAATATCGAAATATCCGGCAAATCTATCTATTGTAAAACAAGATACTTACATCAGTACAGATGAGGTGGGCACGGAAGCGGCTGCAGTAACAATGGTTGCCAGAAAAAGTATGGATTACTCTGAAAAAGTTAGTTTTAGAGCCGACAGACCGTTTATTTATGTGATTAAAGAGAATAATACGGGAACAATCTTGTTTATGGGTGTGGTGAAAAGATTTGATTGATTATAAGACGACGAAGCAAATGTGCGACTTCGCAAATCGGGGGCTGGCTTATTAGTTGCCAACGAAAAAATACCAATATCTCGTCGGAGGAATTCGCAATACCGACTTCCGAGCTGTCACAATGTGGCAGTTTCGTGATAGCTTCTAAAAAGAGAGATGCTTCGCATGACAAGAACTACGTTCGAAATCAATATTTGTTTTGTCATCATCTGTTTGTAAAAAGATTTGTATCTTTAAGATTATAAATCTTCGTTGCTGTTCGATAAACATTTTCATTTTACTTTGAAATGAGAATATTTATCGGACAGCAATTGGAAATAATATTAAAACGGATATAACAAAGGCAGCAGCAATACCATCACGAGCACATAAATCAACTGCAAGGGGAGTCCCAATCTTACATAATCCATATATCCGTATTGCCCTGTTGACAATATAATTGCATTTGGAGGTGTGGCATACGGACTCGCCAGGCACATCACTCCTGCCGTGGCAACAGCCAAAACAAACGGATATGGACTGACACCCAATGTCAGAGCCGTATGCAAAGCGATAGGTGCGAAAATAATTACCGTTGCCGTATTGCTTACAAACATGGTAAACAGGGCTGTTATTATGTATAATGCAACCATAACAAAATGAGGACCCAATCCTCCCAAAAGCTCAACGAGACCATTAGAAATCATCTCCGATGCACCCGTTTTCTGCATGGCGGTAGCCATTGGCAACATTGCAGCGAAAAATATAACATTTTGCCAGCGAATAGTTTGGTAAGCGGTCTCTACATTGCGGAAACATCCGGTAATAATCATCAAAATAGCGGCTGCTAAAATAGAAATCACCGGGGATAAAACCTTAAAAGTTATACACAAAATCATTGCAAGTAATATAAATCCGGCTACTCCTGCTTTGTGCTCCAAAATCACTTTGTTAGCTTCTTGAATTGGTTGTCCAACGATAACCAAATCGGGCTCTTCCACACCCAATTCGGCGATATTTGCCCAAGAGCCTTGTATCAGCAAAGTATCTCCTGAATGTATTCTTTCGTTCTGTATCTGATTGATTAAATACTCGTTCTTTCTTCTTATAGCTAATATATTTATAAAATATCGCTTACGAAAAGCTGTTTCTTTCACCTGTTTGTTTATCAATCTCGAACTCGATAAAATTACCGCTTCGGCTACACCTATTTCATCAAATTTCATCACACTTTTAAACTCCGGCTTTGCATCCGATTCTGTTTCAGAAGCATCCATAAAAGCAAGACCGTTTTCTTGGGCAAATATTTTCGCATCGTCATAAGAGCCTTCCACATAGATAATATCGCCGGGTTTAAGAATAGTATCTCCATCGGCAAAATATTGACTTTCCGATTTAAAAAACTTACCACTTGTATTCGACATACTACGTATCTCTACAATTGTAACATTGTATTTTTGTGTAATATTCAAATCTTTCAGTTTCGTATGAAGTATTGGCGTTTGTTTGGGAAGTTTTATTCTGAACAGACTTTCTGCCAACTGGTACTCTCTTACCAACTCGAACGGGGATTTTGTACATTCCGTATCGCTACATTTTTTTGCAGATCTCTCCAGTATGGGCGATCTATACCAAAGATATATTATACCCACAATAAGCAAAACCACACCAATAGGGAATACGGTAAAAAAGCCCAAACCTTCAAATCCGTTGGACGTTAATGCATCGTTTGCAATCAAGTTTGGCGGTGCACCAATCAACGTGAACATACCGCCCATGCTGGCGGCAAAAGCCATCGGCATCAACATGCGACGGTTATCCATTTTTGTTTCGCGCGTCATACTAACCACTATTGGCAACAGCAATGCCACAGTGCCGTAGTTACTCATAAACGAACTAAAAAATGCCGTAACAAGAAGAGTTATCAGAAATAGTTTGAGATGATTGTCTCCTGCCAATTGCAAAAGATAAGTACTGATTTTTTTTGCTAAACCTGTCTGATTAATTGCTCCGGAAACTATGAAAAGTCCGGCAAGCATAAGCACAATTGGATTTGAGAATCCGGCAATTGCCTCCGCCGGTGTAAGTATGCCGAGTATAGCCAATGTTATAAGCGACAAAAGCGTTACCACGTCTGCCCTGAATTTTCCCCAAGCCAAAAAAACTCCGGTTATCAACAATATAATCAGCGTCAAAGCCATAGTAAGTTAAAAGATAGATATACAAAAGACGCAAGAATCAAGACAAAAGACTTTTTTTATTTTAGATTTTCGATTTCATATTTATGATTTTTAGTAACTTGTAAATATTAGTGTCTCTTTTCTTTTCATTGCTAATTACACATTGCTAATTACTTCCCCCAAATTCCATTAAATATGCTTTAATAAAATCGTCTAAATCGCCATCCATAACCCCGCCAACATCGGAAGTTTGATAATTAGTACGATGGTCTTTTACTCTACGGTCGTCGAACACATAACTGCGAATTTGAGACCCCCACTCTATCTTTTTCTTTCCTGCCTCTATTTCGGCTTGTGCGGCACGGCGTTTTTCGAGTTCTTTTTCATAAAGTTGAGACTTCAACAATCGCATAGCATTCTCACGATTTCCCATTTGTGAACGGCTTTCGGTGTTTTCAATCACTATCTCCTCAGTCTCTCCGGTATCGCTATCTTGATAAATGTAGTGCAACCGCACTCCGGTTTCCACCTTGTTCACATTTTGTCCGCCGGCGCCCGACGAACGAAAAGTATCCCACGACAAATTAGCCGGATTTATCTCTATTTCAATACTTTCATCAACCAAAGGAACAACAAAAACCGACGCAAATGATGTCATCCGCTTCCCTTGTGCATTATATGGCGACACTCGCACCAAACGATGCACACCGTTTTCGCTCTTAAGAAATCCGTAAGCCAACTCTCCTTCAACTTGTAACGTAGCTGTCTTTATGCCTGCATCATCGCCATCTTGCCAGTTTGTAACGGTTGTTTTATAGTTTTTGCTTTCGCACCAACGTTGGTACATTCTGAAAAGCATCGATGCCCAATCTTGACTTTCGGTACCTCCGGCTCCTGCATTGATTTTCAAAACAGCACCAAGCTTGTCTTCTTCGCGACGAAGCATATTTCTCAACTCCAAATCTTCTATCAATCCGATGGCTTTTTCGTAAGCTGCATCAACCTCTTTTTCCGAAACAATTTCGTCCTTTACAAAATCGAAAGCCAATTGCAACTCGTCAGCAGCCGATTTTACAATATTATACGAGTTTATCCAACTTTTCATCTCGCCGATTACTCTCATCTGCGCTTCCGCACTTTTGGGTTCGTTCCAAAAATCGGGCGATTGCGTTTTCAACTCCTCTTCACTCAATTGAATAATTTTGGCATCAATGTCAAAGATACCCCCTCAGCGCCTCTTCGCGCTCTAAAACGTCTTTAAGTTGTTCGACAGTTATCATAATGTTTTATTTGATTTTAAAGTTGCAAAAATAAAAAAAGATAAGTAAGTAGCAAAAGGTTTAGTGGTGAGATTTTTACCAGCAATGATAAAGCACATTACGGATACAGAAACCTTATTGTGCGTATTAAAACCATCTTAATGATAATGCCCATTGAAACAGCAATGCCCTATAAAATTATTTTTCATGACTTACAATTTCTGCTTTTTCATTTTATTTTATATGTTAAATCTCATCACATAGGTTATAATCAATCACTATTGTCAGACAAAAAAAACGTTCTTTTGTGTTCGCCACAACACAATACTACAATGAACAAGAATATATATATATTTTTTTTTCAGACACGACATTAAAGTAAAAAGCTTTAAACATTGAACCTTAAAACTAAGCCGTTGGCTTTTCAATCGTAATTCGTAAATCCGAAATATTACGCTCCATCCACATCAAAGTATAGCACAATATACTTAAACTGCTGTTTGCCTCGCAATCGGGATTCTGCCTGTTTGATTACCTCCCTTACTTGATTTACCGATAAAGTTGTTTCCAATTTCAATAAGATTTCCCGAATATAATAACGCTGAATTTTACTTATTAAAGGCTTATTTGGACCAAGAACTCGCTCTTTTAGAGGATTTTTAAGCATATCGGCAAAGAAGAGTGATGCCTCTTCCACCTTTTGCTCATATCTGTCCTTAAAGACGATGCGAATAAGTCTAAAATATGGCGGATACAAGAACAATCGGCGTTCGGTTAGCTGTAAATTGTAAAAACTCTCGAAATCGTTGTTTACAATAAATCGATAAATCGGTTGCTCGGGGTCTGATGTTTGAATAATAACCGTCCCTCGCTTGTTTTTCCTTCCGGAACGTCCTGCCGCTTGCGTCATCAATTGAAAACCACGTTCGTGCGAGCGGAAATCGGGATAGTTGAGCATTCCGTCGGCAGAGATAATACCTACAACACTCACGTTATCAAAATCCAACCCTTTTGATAACATCTGTGTCCCGACTAAGATATGCGATTTTCGATTTTGAAAATCGGAGATAATTTTCTCGTAAGAGTGCTTGCTTCCGGTAGTATCCGTATCCATGCGAGCAACACGATAATCGGGAAAAAGTTGCTCCACCTCCTCCTCTATTTTTTCCGTGCCTTGCCCCAAAAGTCTCACGCTACTCTCTTCACACACGGGACAATCGGTTATAACTTTATAAACCGAATTGCAATAGTGACATTTTAGAATATTGCCATATTTGTGGTATGTAAGCGAAACATCGCAATGGCGACATTTGGGAGTCCAACCGCAATTTTTACACTCAAGCAACGGTGCAAAACCTCGTCGGTTTCTGAATAAAATCACCTGTTCGCCTTGTGAAAGAGCCTCTTGCATACGTGCTATAAGATTGGGCGAAAGGGTGTATTTCATTTTCTTTTTGCGACGCAACTCGAAAGTGTTTTCGAGCAAAATATTCGGCAGCTCTATCTCTTCAAATCGTCTTTTCAACGTAACCAAGCCATATTTGCCGTTTTTGGCGTTGAAATATGTCTCCATCGACGGCGTAGCCGAACCCAATAATGTTTTTGCACCGTAAAAATGTGCAAGCATAATGGCTGTTTCACGTGCATGATACCTCGGAGCCGGCTCTTGTTGCTTGTAACTTGATTCGTGTTCCTCATCCACAATAACCAATCCCAATCGGTGAAACGGCAAAAAGAGTGATGAACGCACGCCGATTACTATTTCGTACGGATTTTCCGACAACATCTTTTGCCATATCTCCGCACGCTCATTGTCATTTATTTTTGAATGATAAATACCCAACTTATCTCCAAAAACGGCTTGCAGACGTTGGGTAAGTTGTGTTGTAAGAGCTATTTCGGGAACTAAAAACAGAGATTGTTTCTCTTCTTGCAACATCTTTTCTATAAGATGAATATAAATCTCCGTTTTTCCGCTTGAAGTTACTCCGTGTAATAAACAGATGTTTTTCTCTTTAAAGGAGTTGCTTATCTCATCAAAGGCATCTTGCTGATATTTGTTTAAGGTAAATGGCTTACGTATCGGTGAAATATCGGTTTCGAGACGGCTCACATCTATCGAAATCTGTTCTAAAACTGCTTTTTCCACCAAGCCGGTTAAAACATTAGAAGAGTATCCGGTTAAATCCAGTAACTCTTTTTTGCTAATTAGTGGTGTTTTTTTCTGTTCTAAAATATTTTTTATCTCGTGGTAAAGTTCAAGCTGTTTTTTTGCTTTTCCGATAATCGATTCGGCATTTTCATGCACAAAGTCGGGTTTAAATTTAATGCAGTTAATGCTCTTTTTGCTGTAACTCTCATTCAAGTCGGTTGGTTTTAACGATACCGGAAGTGCCGCTTTATACACATCGCCCAACGGACAGATATAATAAAAAGAAATCCATTCCCATAAGTCTAACTGGTTCTGATTCACAATAGGATGCGAATCGATAAGGGAATGAATTTCTTTTATATCGACCCCTTCGGGACTGTTGTTATGTATTTTCTTTACAATTGCCGTGTAATGCTTGCTTTTGCCAAAAGGGACTATCACTCTAAATCCGATGTCTAATGTTCCTCGCATCTCCGACGGAATGGCATAGGTAAAAGAGTTAGCTAATGGCAGTGGAAGAATTACATCGGCAAACACAAACTATCAATTTATAAATACTGTTGCAGTGATAGACCAGGTTCCTTTTTTTCCGTTAAGTGCTTTCAATAATTCTTCGGCAGTACCCACTGCACCTATGGTAAGGTCATCTTTATCAATAAAGAAATTATCAGTCAACTTGATTCCATAGTTAAAACCAACTTGTACTCGATTAATAACTTCTGCACCTAATCCAATATTTATACCTGCTTCAACTGGTCTTGATTCGATAAAAGTTTCCGGGTCTTCGCCTACAACCTCCTGAATATTATTTACGGCAATATCAATTTCATCTCCGCCAACTCTAAATTTCATGTATGGTCCTGCTGCTAAATATACTTTTACAGGTGAAAGAATTCCAAATTTATATTTCAAATTTACCGGTATATCAAGATAGTGATTACTAATCTTCTTATTCTCAATATTGCCCATTTTAACATTCATTCTTTCATTATTATACAAAAGAGAAGCATCTACGCCTAAACCTAATACAGGAAACATAAATTCTGCGGTAGGTCCGACTTTAAATCCGTTCAAATTTTCCACATGCCATAGAGTTTCATCAAATTTAGGATTGTTTATTCCTACATCAGCTTTCAAACCGATTTTCAACTGTGAAAATGCGGGAACAGCAATCACCGACAACGCAACGATTGCAAAAAGAAATACAGTTTTTTTTGTTTTCATAATTTATTCACTTTTAAATTAATATTGATTTCACATTTATATATTGTAACAAACTATATTTATAAGACGTCGAAACATCAAAAAAGATTGCAAAAGACTTATTAAATATAGTTAAAACAAAAGTAAAGCGTCTTATCTACCTTATAGTGTGACAAAACGCTTTACTACATCAATCTGATAATTAATCTTTAAATTTTGCTTTCAAGAATTCTCTGTTCAATCGGGCGATGTTGGTAATGGAAATATTTTTAGGACATTCCACTTCGCATGCTCCGGTATTTGTACAGTTTCCGAAACCGAGTTCATCCATTTTAGCAACCATCGCTTTGGCACGACGAGCCGCTTCTACCTTTCCTTGAGGCAACAGAGCCAATTGGCTTACTTTAGCCGAAACGAAAAGCATTGCCGAACCGTTTTTGCAAGTTGCAACACAAGCGCCACAACCGATGCAAGCAGCAGCATCCATAGCCATTTCCGCATTGTCTCGCGGAACGGGTATGGCATTGGCATCGGGAACACCTCCGGTATTTACCGATACGTAACCTCCGGCTTGAATAATTTGATCAAACGCGTTACGGTTTACCATCAAGTCTTTAATTACCGGAAATCCGGCTGAACGCCAAGGTTCAACGGTAATAGTTTCGCCATCTTTAAACTTACGCATGTGAAGCTGACATGTAGTAATGTCTTCATCCGGTCCGTGAGGATGTCCGTTGATATAAAGGCTACACATACCGCAAATTCCTTCGCGACAGTCGTGGTCGAAAACCACGGGATTTTTTCCTTCGTTAATGAGCTGCTCGTTGAGAATATCCATCATTTCGAGGAATGAGCTTCCTTGAGAGATATTGTGCAGTTCATAGGTTTCAAAACGACCTTTAGTTTTAGGTCCGTCTTGACGCCACACTTTTACTTTTATGTTTATATCTTTGTCCATGATTTTATTTTTTTGAAAGTAAACGAGTTTTTAGTAAACGAGTTAATCAGACCGATTCTTCTTGTTCTTGAATTTCGACAGACCGTATGAGTACTGAAATCATTTTGATTATTTCCACATTCTTTTCTTTCAATACATCGAATTTCAAGTTGTCAATAAACTTCAATTCGGAAGAAATAATCAATAAAGTTTCCAACTCTGAAGCCGATCCCAATGCTATATAAAGAAAGCGAATAATCTCTTTTTTATAAAGTCTTCCATACCCCTCTGCAATATTTGTAGGTATGGATACGGCTGCTTTGCGCATTTGCGAAGTTATTCCGTATTTTTCTTCATCAGGGAAGGATTGGGTTACGCGATAAATATCCACAACGAAACTCATGGCGTTTTGCCAAACATTCAAGTTCTTATGTGTCATTACAGCCATAACTCAATCTCGTGTTTTCTTGTTTACTAATAACTTGTCAACTTAATTTTACGATTTATAATTACGTTGTTGACGAACCACAAACTCATAATCTAAGGGTTCTTTATACATTACAGGAGCTTTGTCCTCGCCTTGATATTTCCAGCAGGAAACGTACGAGAATTTATCGTCATGACGCAAAGCCTCTCCCTCTTCGGTTTGATGTTCCAAACGGAAGTGTCCTCCACACGATTCTTCTCTGTCCAAAGCGTCGTGAGCCATAAGTTCACCTATCTCGATGAAATCTTGTAAGCGCAAAGCTTTTTCTAACTCCACGTTCAGAGAGTTCTTTTCGCCCGGAATACGCAGATTTGTCCAGAAATCCTTTTTCAATTCTTGCAACTCCTTGATAGCTTTCTTCAAACCTTCGGCATCGCGTCCCATTCCAACGAAATCCCACATGATATGTCCCAATTTTTTGTGAATGGAATCAACCGATTGTTTTCCTTTGATATTCATCAGTTTATCAATTCTTTCATTGAAGTCTTTTTCTGCCTTATCAAACTCAGGTGTATCAGTTTTAATATGAGGAACATTGATTTGATCTGACAAATAATTCTGAATAGTGTAAGGAAGTACAAAGTAACCATCGGCCAAACCTTGCATAAGAGCAGATGCACCCAAACGGTTAGCTCCGTGATCGGAGAAGTTTGCCTCTCCGATAGCAAATAATCCGGGAATAGTTGTCATTAATTCGTAATCCACCCAGATACCTCCCATAGTATAGTGAATAGCGGGATAAATCATCATCGGAGTTTCGTACGGATTGTCATCCACAATTTTTTCATACATTTGGAAAAGGTTTCCGTATCGGGCTTCTACCACATCTTTACCAAGGCGATTGATTGCATCTGCAAAGTCCAAGTAAACAGCCAATCCGGTAGGTCCTACTCCGTAACCGGCATCACAACGTTCTTTTGCGGCACGTGAAGCAACGTCACGCGGAACAAGATTACCGAAAGCCGGATAGCGGCGTTCCAAGTAGTAATCTCTATCTTCTTCTTTTATTTGAGTGGGTTTCAATTTTCCGGCACGAATAGCTTCGGCGTCTTCTTTCTTTTTCGGTACCCAGATGCGTCCATCGTTACGCAACGATTCCGACATCAAGGTTAATTTTGATTGAAACTCTCCGTGAACAGGAATGCAGGTCGGGTGTATTTGTGCCATACATGGGTTTCCGAAGAAAGCTCCTTTTTTGTAGCATTGCCATGCAGCCGAACCGTTGGAAGTCATTGCGTTAGTTGAAAGAAAGAATGTGTTTCCATATCCACCGGTGGCAATAACCACAGCGTGAGCGGCAAATCTTTCTATTTTTCCGGTAACCAGGTTACGGGCAATGATACCGCGAGCGCGACCGTCAATAATCACGAGGTCAACCATTTCGTAACGGGTATATAATTTTACCTGTTTCTTATTTACCGCGCGACTTAATGCCGAATAAGCACCTAAAAGCAACTGTTGTCCGGTTTGACCGCGAGCATAAAATGTACGCGATACTTGAGCTCCTCCAAATGAACGGTTGGCAAGCAAACCTCCGTATTCGCGAGCAAAAGGAACTCCTTGTGCTACGCATTGGTCGATAATTTCGTTGGAAACTTCAGCCAAACGGTAAACATTTGCCTCACGAGCACGATAGTCTCCACCTTTAATTGTGTCATAGAACAAACGGTAGATAGAGTCTCCATCGTTTGGATAATTTTTCGCAGCATTTACTCCTCCTTGTGCAGCAATAGAGTGAGCACGACGAGGAGAATCTTGAATACAGAAATTAAGCACATTGAATCCCAATTCTCCAAGTGTAGCAGCTGCGGAAGCGCCTCCCAGACCGGTTCCTACAACGATGATGTCGAGACGACGTTTATTGGCGGGGTTTACTAATTTCTGATGATTTTTATAGTTAGTCCATTTTTCGGCAAGAGGTCCTTTCGGAATCTTGGAGTCAAACGGCATTTTGTTATCTATTTGAGTAGTAGTTTCAGCTACTTTTCCGTTTTCTTCTTGTGTCATAATATTTTCTAATTTTTAATTTTGTAAAATTAAGCTCCAAAACCGAAAAGGTAATACAGCGGAACAGCAATAAACATTAGGCAGATGATAGAGGCTATAACGTTTGAGATAGTTTTTAAGCGTGGTAACCATTTGTTATTATTAAATCCTAACGTTTGCATACCGCTCCAAAAACCGTGAGTAAGGTGGAACCAAATGGCAACAATCCAAACAATATAAACAATCGAATAGATGGGCTGAGTGAAAAGCTCTTGAATAAAGTAAGCTCCATCTTGAGGATTGTGATACCCTGCTGCGGCATAATCGTGTCCGTACATGATTTCTACCAACTGCATTTTTGACCAAAAATGAATCAGGTGTAATACCAAAATTCCAATAATAATCGCACCCAAAAAGTACATGTTTTTAGATGCCCATGTTACGTCTTTTTGTGGTCTTGAAACCGCGTATCTGTCCGAGCCGCGTGCTTTACGATTCTGAAGCGTCAGAATGGAAGCATAAACAAGATGCACTAAAAAGCCAACCGCAAGAATCACTGTCCCGATTAAGGCATACCAGTTAGCGCCCAAAAACGCACAAATGGCATTATATGCCTCAGCCGAAAAAATGACCACAAAGTTCATTGCGCTGTGAAACAGCAAAAACAGGACAAAAAACAACCCCGATATACTCATGATTAGTTTTCGTCCAATCGAAGATTTAATTAGCCAACTCATAAAGTTCTTTTTTAGTTATTAATATTGTTGTTTTAAATTGTTCAATCGAATTAGTCTTTATAGAAAATATCTGATAAAAAACCTATTTTGTATAGTGTGTACAAAAATAGTACTTTTAAACATCAAAAAAGAATTATTTACAGAAATTTTTCTTTGTAAGTTCAAATAGTAAATGCAACACTTAGTAAAAAAGATAGAAGGGTGCACCCTTCTATCTTTTAGGGCAAAAATCCTTACTTTTGTGTTGCAATATGAAAAAGAAAAGTCATTT
>JBGZFC010000028.1:0-23459 GCA_041846575.1 Bacteroidota bacterium | reverse complement strand
GTTGTTGCTTGGGGGAGTGGCTATGAGCCGAAAAGCTTATGATATAAAAGTATCTAAGTTGGATTATGAGAAAGAGAGGTTTAGATGGGACTAACAAAGGCTTGTTTCGCTACGGCTACGCCTTCGCTACACAAGCCTTTATTAGCAACACCCAAATATCAAAATTATTATATAACTTTGCAGCACGATAAAAAAACTATTTACACACTTTTGGGGATAATACCTCTGATTTATTAAAAAAGGAAGTAAGTTTACCGTGGTATTTCCGGAGTAATTGACTAAGGAGATTTTGTTGTTTTTGGGGTAAACATAAAAAAAGTGTCGTAATTTATTAAAATTGCGACACTTTTCGAATGAATATTATTGTTTTATATTGCTTACTTTGAAATGATCTGTGGCAAAGGTAGTAATAGAAAGCGATTCAGAAATTTTTAGCCTACTTTTTTGACCTATAAGTCTAATATTCAGACCTATTTAAGCATCTTCCGAAAACTCTCGTGCATATTAATTGCAGCTTTTCTTCCGTCTCCCATAGCTAAAATAACGGTAGCACCACCGCGAACAATATCGCCTCCGGCAAAAATTGTATTATTGGCTGTTTGCATACTGTTTTCATCTACTACAATTGTACCCTTCTTTGTAACTTCGAAACC
The DNA here is from genome assembly GCA_041846575.1 of Bacteroidota bacterium. Lineage (GTDB taxonomy): Bacteria > Bacteroidota > Bacteroidia > Bacteroidales > Dysgonomonadaceae > JBGZFC01. The sequence goes on along the minus strand of JBGZFC010000028.1, from coordinate 22,806 downwards.
TGTAAAAGTCGATGGGATAAGCGGATTTGGCGAAACACCAACGCTCACTATTACCTGGTCGGTATCAATCCAAACGGTATCGCCTTCTATGGGTTCGGGACTACGGCGACCTGATGCATCGGGTTCACCTAATCTCATTCTTTGTAATAACATACGTTTTACACGTCCTTTTTCGTCGCCTTCGTATCTTAACGGATTGTGTAGATTGTAGAAAACAACACCTTCCTCTTTGGCATGTTTTACCTCTTCTGCACGGGCAGGCATCTCTTCTTCCGAACGACGATAAACAATCATCGCTTTTTCGGCACCTAAGCGTCTGGCTGTTCTCACGGCATCCATAGCGGTATTTCCTCCTCCTATTACTGCAATATTTTTGCCTTTATATACAGGAGTGTCGCTATCTTCATCTGCGGCTTGCATCAGATTGACACGAGTTAGATATTCGTTACACGACATCACTCCAATAAGGTTTTCACCCGGTATATTCATAAAATTTGGTAATCCCGCACCGCTTCCGACGAATATTCCTTTAAACCCCTCTGCTTTAAGGTCGTCCTGTGAAATAGTTTTACCTACGATGCAGTTGGTTACAAACTTAACTCCCATTTTTTTCAGACCTTCTATCTCTGTATCCACGATGTTGTTTGGCAGCCTAAATTCAGGGATACCGTAACGAAGTACTCCGCCAAGTTCATGTAGTGCCTCAAAAACGGTTACATCATATCCGAATTTAATCATATCGCCTGCAAAAGCCAATCCGGCAGGACCTGAACCAACTACGGCAATTTTTATACCGTTGGCAGGAGCTATTTCCGGTATCGAAATATTGCCGCTTTCACGTTCGTAGTCGGCTGCAAATCGCTCCAAATAACCGATTGCTATCGGCTCTTTTTTAAGTTTTTGTGTATAAAAACATTTGCTTTCGCATTGACGCTCTTGTGGGCAAACACGTCCGCATACGGCAGGAAGTGTGCTCGTCTCTTTCAATGTTTTAGCAGCTTCCAAAAATTCGCCTCGTTCAATATTTTTTACAAATTTAGGTATATTGATTTCTACCGGACATCCTGTAATACAGGTTGGGTTAACACAATCTAAACAGCGAACGGCTTCAGCTTGTGCTTGTTCCGCTGTAAGACCAATATTAACTTCTTCGTATGATCTGCTTCTGATTTCCGGATCCATCTCGGGCATTTTCACTCGAGTTAAATTGGTACGTTCTTTGTTGTTTGTTTTTTTGCGTAACTCTTCACGCCATTCTGCAGCTCTTTCGGTTGCTAAATATTCTTGTGTGAGCATTATGTATTTATTTTTTTATTCAAGTATTACTGTTTGGTTATCTTAATTATAAGTTTTTAGTCTCATCAACATTTCGTCGAAATCAACCTGATGAGCATCAAATTCAGGTCCGTCAACACATACAAATTTGGTTTGACCGCCTACCGTAACACGACAAGCACCACACATACCTGTACCGTCAACCATAATTGTGTTCAGAGATGCAATGGTAGGTATTTCATATTTTTTTGTCAATTCAGATACAAACTTCATCATAATGGCAGGTCCTATTGTAACGCACAAATCAACTTTTTCGCGTTTAATTACATCTTCCACTCCTTCTGTAATAAGACCTTTTCGACCATACGAGCCATCGTCTGTTGTAATGATTACCTCATCGGAATACTCTTTCACTTGTTCCTCCAAAATTATCAGCTCTTTTGTACGAGCTCCCAAAACAGATATAACTTTGTTGCCTGCTTTTTTCATCGCTTCGATAATTGGCAGCATAGGAGCTACACCAACTCCACCTCCGGCACAAATAACAGTTCCAAAATTTTCGATGTGGGTAGCTTTTCCGAGCGGACCAACCAAGTCGGTTATATAGTCACCAACTTCAAGTTGACATACTTTTTCAGACGATTTCCCAACTTGCTGTATCACAAGAGTTATTGTCCCTTTTTTCGGGTCAGATGATGCGATGGTGTAGGGAACACGCTCTCCCTTTTCTCCAACACGAACAATTATGAAATGTCCTGCTTTACGACTTTTTGCGATAAGAGGAGCTTCTACTTCAAATTTTACAACTTTGTCTGAGAAGTACTCTTTAGAAACGATTTTATTCATATTTTTCTTAGTCTTATATATATGGTAATTAATAATCTCTGCAAAATTATAACAATCTTGTGTATAAGAAAAATTCCTATTCTTTAATATTAAGATAGCTACTTAGATATTATCCTAAAATTGGATTAATTTGATTTAGTATTTATTTTAATTCCTCTTATGTCGTTCATTCTGTTATTTTGACGTTTTTCGTGGCTATTTTTAGCCAAGCATAACCTATAATCATAGCCAATACCGAAGCTAACAATACTGAAAGCTTGGCAGTATCTTCAGAGAATTTATTTCCCCCAAATGCAAGTGATGAAACGAAAATAGACATTGTAAATCCTATTCCTGCAAGAACGGTTACCCCTATAAATGTATTCCATTCCGATTTTGTTCTAATATGAGCAATATGAAGTTTAGTCATTATAAATATCGAGAGTGATATACCAAGCGGCTTTCCAATTAGTAAACCAAATATAATACCCAATGACAACGGCGAAAGTAGATTCGAAATAGCAGTAGAGTCTATCAACAGACTGGTGTTTGCTAATGCAAAAATGGGTATTATTATAAAATTTATAGGAATAGAGAGTTTAACTTCGTAGCTGTGGATACGTCCCACCGGCAATAGAATAGCTAATAAAACACCTGCAAATGTAGCATGGACTCCAGATCTAAACATGCAATACCACATTATTAATCCGAATATTATATAAATGATAGTGCTTATAGTTTTATTCTTTACTACTTTAAAAGTCAATAATACGGCTAACATACAAAAAAGCACACCTATAAGCCAGTAAATACTTATTTGTGAACCATAAAAAAGAGCAATAATAAGTATCGCACATAAATCATCTATAATTGCCAATGCGGTAAGAAAAACTTTAAAAGTATGCGGAACGGCTTTACCCAGAAGGCTTAATATCCCTAAAGAGAAAGCAATGTCTGTAGCTGAAGGTATTGCCCATCCTCTTGTAAATTCGGTACCTCTTGTAAAAAATAAAAAAATAAGTGCAGGGAAAACAACACCGCTTAATGCCGCTATTAATGGCATTATCATCCTTCGAGGAGACGATAATTCACCTACAACGATTTCTCTTTTTATCTCCATACCAACATGAAAGAAGAAAAACGCCATCAGTAAGTCGTTTATCAAATGTAAAATGCTATGTGGCATATACAATTTGTGCAAAATAGGAATATCTATATTCCAAAAGTCACTATATTTATCGCCTATATTTGGTAAGTTAGTGATTATTATTGATATTGCCGTACACAGAATTAGTAATATTCCCACTGAGCGACTATCATTTAAAAAACCTTTCAATGAAAAGAAAGGTTTTCCGGCTACTGATTGTTTTGTATAGTCCATAAAAGAGATAAGGATGCTTTTAATAAATAAATTTCTTTTATTTCATGAGGAAATTGAAATCATCTTTATTCGACATTTCCATAGGTTGTTGTCCGAATTTGAAAATGCGAGCATCTCTCTTACCGATAAGTGATAATTTATTATCTTCCATCAGAAGCATAGTTCCTTCGCGAAGTCCCACTACGAAAGTGTCTTGGTGTACTTGCAAGAATTCTTGAATACGCATTTCGCGAGTTTCGCCTCCGTGGTCTGCGGGATGAGCGTCAAGGTAATGCGGGTTTATTTGAAATGGTACAAATTTCAGAGTTTTAAATTTCTTCGGCTCTACAATAGGCATATCGTTTGTTGTACGCAACGATGGGCAAGCTATGTTAGAACCTGCACTCCAACCAACATAAGGAGTTCCGTTTTTAACTGCTTTGCGAATTGGTTTCATCAAACCGTTTTCTTGCAGCATTTTTACCAATTGCCAAGTGTTACCACCGCCAACCACTATAGCATCGCAATTATCGATAGCTTCTACAGGGTTTTCAAATTTATGAATACCGGTAACTTTTAGTCCTATATCGGCAAAACGTGCGTTGACTTTATCTTCGTATTCATCAAAAGAGAAAGTTACAGCCGCATAAGGTATAAAAACTATGTTTTTTCTTTCTCCAAGAAAATCTTTAATGTTGTGTTTGGGGTAATCTAAATATTGTTCACCCGGATTGGTAGAATTGCTAATTAGTAGTAGTCTCATTGTTTATAATCATTTATTTAAAATCACGCAAATATACAAAATAATATGCTGAAAGTATAAGTAAATGCATTAAATTTGTATTTCGGCTGTGTCTTTATTATATTTTCATAAATATATAACTCTTATAATCAATAATAATAATAATAATGGATGCTATATTGAAAAAAATACGAACTGATTTGCGTTTGTCAATGAATGGCGTGGTTTCGGCAAGCATGCGAGAAAAAGGATTAAATTATGGTCTCAATTTCGGTGTGAGTATTCCCAAACTTCGTCAAATTGCAAAAAAATATAAGCCAAATGTCTCTCTTGCCGAAACCCTGTATGAGCAAGATACACGTGAACTTAAGATATTGGCTACTATGCTTTACCCTGTAGAACATCTTTCTGATAAAACGGCTGATGAGTGGTGTCGGTTGATTTCAAATCAGGAGATTAGAGAACAGGCGTGTATGAATCTGTTTCAAAATAGTGCAAATACTGTATGTTTGGCTCAGCGTTGGGCAGAGCATCCGGATGAGAATATTCGAACTACAGGGTATTGGCTTCTGGCAAGACTGTTTCTTACTCGCAAAGATGATATGGAATTGAAACAGTTGAAAATGGATGATATTCTTCTGAAATCGGCAAAAGATATTCGTAGCGAATCTGCATTTTTACAACGAGCAGCTCTTAACGTCTTTAAGTTTTATGGACGAACGTCTAAAAAACGAGCAGAAACCGTTTTAGAGTTATTGAAGATGTATGAAAAGTCTGAAAACAGTGTTGAAAGAGAGATATATGAAGTATTGAGTTTCGAATTCTCTCTGTTGGATTAATTCACTTTTTGATATTTTTTGATAGAAAAAGCATAGCTATAAGCAGGTTTATTATCAAAAGTGCGCCTGCACCTGCAAAAAATGCACCTTTCCATTTAGGCATTGTTATCAGGCAAATAACCACCGCAACTATTATTGCGATAATAAGGATTTTGATTACAGTTATAACTGTTATTATTGTCTTACTATGCTTCATAAAATAATATTTGTAATTTTCGTTATAGTTGTTTGAATGTATATTTTTTATTGATTTTGTGAAGTCTGTTTCTTCAACCAATTGGTAATATCTTCTAATACTTGCGGTGAAATAGTCTGTTCTATTTTTCCGTACTCATCTGCTTGTCCTGTTTCACTCTCTTGAAACAAGTGATTTAAGTCGGGATACGATTTTATTTCGTATTTGAAATTGCCTTCTTTCTCCAATGCATTTTTTATAGCCGATAAATTTTCTTGAGAATCAACTTGCATATCTTTTTCACCATTGACAGCCAACACGGGAGCAGATATTTTTTGTATAAACTTTTCGGGTTGACTTTTCAGAAAACTGCGGTATCCCGGCAGCACTATAGCATTGAATTGATTTCGCACGAAAACCTCCTTTTTTTGTTGTAGTTTTATAAGTATTGGCAGTTGTTCCCAGAGTTGTCTGAGGCGGTCGCGTAAATCGTTTCTGTTGATTTCCGTATTTTCCCAATCGAGCATATTTTCGAATATTTCGCGATTCATTTTTTGTATTCGTTCAATATTTTCAACTTCCATGCCTGACTGTTGCATTGATATTTCGTTTTGTTTCATGATAATTTCAATTCCCGAAATTCCGGGTGATGCCATTAGCACCACAAATGCAATATCTTTTTTATTGTTTGCCGCCAGCATCGATGCTACTATTCCGCCTTCGCTGTGTCCGATAACGCCTATTTGTTTCTTATCGATTTTGCTGTTGTTTTTCAGAAAATCGATTGCAGACTTGGCATCGGCAGTAAAATCGTTTATCGTGGCAAGTTTGAAATCACCTTTTGAACTGCCTACTCCTCGCTTGTCGTATCTGAGCACGGCAAAGCCGTTTTTTGTGAGATAATCGGCAATTACCAAAAACGGTTTATGTCCTAAAATGTTTTCATCGCGGTCGTTTGGTCCGCTTCCCGCTATTAAAATTACAGCCGGAAATATACCGTTTGTATTCGGCATTGTGAGTGTACCTGCAAGGGTAATATTATCTTTTTTGTTTTCGAATGTAACCTCTTCGGATTTATACGGAAAAGGCGACTGAGGCTCCTGTGGGCGATTAAACATTGGTTTCTCATTTCGTTTCAGTATCAAAGGAAATGATATCCCGCCTTGCTTGAAAGTTCCATTTATGGAGTCACCTTCAAGCACTCCTTCGTAATTAACTCCTAATCCTGATGCTGCTATTTCTAATTTTGAGTTGATAAAAGAGGTTTTGTTGGTAGGCAAATCGAAAGCATTCTGATCGGGGCTATCCATTTTTGATATGTATATTGTGTCCCTTCTTTCAATGGTAAACCCGACTCGTAGTTTGTTGTTCATAATATTGAGCGTGCCGAGCCATTTACCGCTGATATCTTGTGAAAAAGAGGTTTGGTAAGTAATTATTAATAAAAAAATAATGACTATTTTTTTCATATTTAGTGCTTTAAAAAGTATAAAGGACAAAGAGCAACCGACAAAACCTTTTTGTTCTATGCTGAAATTAACATAGAATATTGTTGTTGCTGTTTTTCTATTACAAAGTTAAAACTATTTTGTGTAAAACAAATAAATGTTTTGTAAAGTTTAGTACATTGGGTGTTGTTGTTAACCTTTGTCGTTACTTATGATGATAAGGCTCTCCTTTAAGTATTGTCATGGCTCTATATAGTTGTTCGGTAAAAACCAATCGAACCATTTGGTGAGTAAAAGTCATGCGAGAAAGAGATACTTTTTCATTTGCACGACTATAAACTTCTTCTGAAAAACCGTAAGGTCCGCCAATTACGAAAACCAATCGTTTAGCAACTGAATAGCTCTTTTTTTCGATAAAATCGGCAAATTCGGTAGATGAATATTCTCTTCCTTTGTCATCAAGTAAAACAACATAGTCGGTAGATTGCAAAGTTTTCAAAATATTACTACCCTCCAATATTTTTTGGTCTTTTTCGGGAAGTTTTTTAGAGCCTTTTATATCGGGAACAATAACTGCTTCGAAAGCCGTATAATGATTTATTCGCTTTTCATACTCTTTTATAAGTGTGGAAAAAGAATCTTTATCGGTTTTTCCTACAGAGAGCAGTATAATTTTCATAAAGAAATGTTATTTACTGATAAGGTTTTGAAGTTATTTGGGTAATAAAAAAATAAAAACGCTTCATTTCTGCAAATATACCGTATTATTTTATAATTTTGTGCTCAATTTTAGATTTTATGGATATAGTATCTGGTTTTTCTTCTTTTTCTTGATTGAAAATCAGTATATCTTGCTTTATATATGACCACAAAAGAGTTAAATAACAGACTAATAGAGCTTGCTTTTGCCGAAGACATTGGTGAAGGCGACCATACTACTTTGTGTAGCATTCCAGAAAACGAAATAGGGAAATCGCAGTTGCTAATAAAAGAAAACGGTGTATTAGCAGGAGTGCGTGCGGCTATCGAAGTATTTAATGCTTTCGATCCTACTCTTGAGGTAGAGGTGTTCCTTAACGACGGAGAGTTGGTAAAGCCCGGTGATGTGGCGTTTACAGTAACAGGAAAAGTACAATCTATTTTGCAAACCGAGCGTCTTGTTCTGAATATTATGCAGCGTATGAGCGGTATAGCCACTACCACAAAAAGATATGTTGACTTGTTGAAGGGAACAAAAGCACGAGTTCTCGATACAAGAAAAACCACTCCCGGTATGAGAATGCTGGAAAAAGAAGCAGTTCTAATAGGTGGTGGCGTAAATCATCGTATCGGATTGTTCGATATGATTTTATTGAAAGACAATCATGTCGATTTTTCCGGAGGAATAGAGAATGCCATACGCCGAGCTCAAAATTATTTATCGGAAAAGGGCAAAAATCTTAAAATAGAGATAGAAGTTCGCAACTGTGATGAACTGGAAGAAGCTCTACGTGTTGGCGGTATTCACCGCATTATGCTCGACAACTTCACTCCCGAACAGACACGAGAAGCAGTTGAAATTGTGAACGGTAGAGTAGAGTTGGAGTCGTCAGGCGGTATTACTTTAGAAACCATACGTTCATTTGCCGAAGCTGGAGTCGATTTTATCTCTGTTGGTGCATTAACTCACTCTATAAAAAGCATGGATATGAGTTTAAAAGCGGTGAAATAAACAATCATATTTGTAGAATCTTAAGTTGAAAATGAGGAGGTAAAACATTGAACAATAACAAAATAGATATTAGCGATATAATGCCGGTGGAAAAACAATTGAATCTGGATAAGCGTTATATGAGAATGGCATTCATCTGGGCTGAAAACTCTTATTGTCAACGTAGAAAAGTCGGTGCTTTATTGGTAAAAGATAAAATGATTATCTCGGATGGTTACAATGGTACACCTTCCGGATTTGAAAATATATGTGAAGACGAGGAAAATAAAACAAAACCATACGTTCTTCACGCAGAGGCTAATGCTATAACAAAAGTTGCACGTTCCGGAAATAGTAGCGAAGGTGCTACTTTATATGTTACATCGTCGCCTTGCATTGAATGTGCTAAATTGATAATTCAAGCCGGAATAAAACGTGTAGTTTACGCCGATGCATATAGATTGAGCGATGGAATAGATTTGCTGAAAAGAGCATCGGTAGAGTTGGTTGAAATTGATTTGAATAATAAGGAATAAATTAAAATGCATTCTAAAAATAATACAAAAGTTTGGTTGCCTTTGTGGATAGCTGTCGGTATTGCGATAGGAATATTTATTGGTAACAAGTATGTGAATTTTGGCAAATCTTCCGGGACGGGAGGAATTGGAAAAATTGATGCAGTACTAAATTATATCAATAAGTCATACGTTGATACTGTAAATATCAGACAATTAATAGAGGATGCGTTGCCTAATATCGTAGAGGAATTAGACCCACATTCTACATATATCTCCGTAGGAGAAATGAAGCGAGTGAAAGAGGAGTTAGAGGGACATTTCTCGGGAATTGGTGTTAGTTTCTTTGTATTGAAAGATACAATAGTAGTTACAAGTATTGTGCCCGGTGGTCCGTCGGAAGCTGCGGGTATAAATCAGTGGGACAGGATAGTAAAGGTGAATAATACGCTTGTAGCAGGTAAGAAAATTACAAATCAGGACGTTCTTAACACGCTCAGAGGAGAGAAAGGCTCCAATGTAAAACTTTCTATAAAGAGAGGAAACTCTTCAAAACTTAAAGAAATAACTATTACTCGTGGAGATATTCCAATGAATAGTGTTGTTGCATCTTTTATGCAGTCGAAAGAAGTCGGTTATATTAAAATAATTACTTTTGGTTTAAATACTTACAATGAATTTATATCGGCACTGTCAAAACTGAAAAGTTATGGAGCTAAATCTTTTGTTGTTGATTTGCGAGGAAATAACGGAGGCTCGTTGGATATAGTTGTATCTATGCTTAATGAGTTCTTAAACAAAGGAGACTTAATTGTTTATGCCGAAGGGCGTAATTTCCCGCGAACAGACAGTTATGCAAACGGTTCAGGTACAAGTAAAAATGATGACATCGTTGTACTTATTGACGAAATGAGTGCATCGGCTAGCGAAATTTTTGCAGGAGCTATTCAAGATCACGATAGAGGGTTGGTTTTGGGAAGACGTTCTTTTGGAAAAGGACTGGTTCAGAATCAGCGAGATTTTCCCGATGGCTCTGCTATTAGATTAACCGTGGCACGTTATTACACACCATCGGGACGTTCTATTCAGCGTACTTACGAAAAAGGCAAATATGCCGACTACGAGATGGAGGCAGTAAATCGGTATATTCAAGGAGATTATGCAAATGTGGATACGACGTTGGCTTTGGTCCCTTTCAAAACAAAAGGCGGAAGAACTGTTTTTGGTGGCGACGGAATCATGCCGGATATTTTTGTGAAAAGAGATACTGTTGGTATAAATCCATATTATAACTCTTTGGTAAGCAAAGGAATTATTTTAGAGTATGCAATGGTATATTCCGATATATATAGAGATAAACTTAAAAGTTTCGACACCGTAGAAAAGTTGGCAACCCATTTGCTAAAACAACCCCTCACTATAAATTTGGTGAGCTATGCCGATAATTTGGGAATAAGAAAAAGACCATACTATATTCAAGAGTCTGAAAATTTGATCCAAAATCAGTTGGTCGCTTTTATCGTTAGAAACTTTTTTGGTGAAGAGGGGTTCTACTATGTGCTTTCTCAAGATGATATGTTGCTCGATAGAGCCGTACAGTTGATTGAAAAAGGTTTAGCTTCGCCTAAAAACGTAGTTTCGAAAAAATATGATGGTCTGTATAGTGAGTTATATAATTTTTTTTATGAAAATCATTTCATGATGAATAACTCTATTGTTTCTTGAAATAACTACTATTGTCCTTTTGATTTTATCAATCGTTTTTTTTAATTTTCTTTCTTAATGAATATACTTAGAAATTACTTTTCAAATAGAGTTTTGTCTCGTTTATCAATATTGATAATTGATATTGCGATTATTCTATTCTCAAGCTTTTTTATCAATTTTATTCGTTATGCGTACAAAGGGATGGAATTAGGTTCGTTTGATAATGAAATAACAATTAGCTTGATTTTGGTTATATTCAATACAATAACCTTCTTTATATTTAAAACCTATAGTGGAATCTTACGTTTTACATCTTTCACCGATTTATATAGAATATTATATGCACTTACTTTAGGATATATAGCTGCTATGGCATTTTTGCTGCTTTTTAAACCTAATGAGTCTTTCGTATTCTCTTTGCCAACATATCTTGCAATTTATATTTTCAATGTGCTGCTAATGGTATTTTCGAGAATATTTGTGAAAGAAGTTTACGACACGTTCACGGGAAATGTAGAGGCTGTTAGCAATGTATTTATTTATGGAACAAAAGCGGCAGGTATAAGTGTGGCGAAATCGTTGAAGGGCAATAATGAGTTTAACTTTCGTTTATCCGGATTTATATCCGATCAAGAACAGATGATTGGCAAAAGTATAATGGGTGTAGAGATTTATGCAAACAATGAAAAGTTGTTTAAAGTACTTGAGTCGAAAAATGTAAAAGTTGTTATCGTTTCACCTCGAAAAATGCAAGAGATAAAAAATTCGCCACTGCTTAATAAATTTGTTGACCACAATATCTCTCTGCTTACAACTACAGCATCCATCAATGAATGGAGTGGGGTGTTAACAAGTAAGGGGCAATTAAAAGATATACAAATTGAAGATTTGTTACCTCGTGATCCAATCAATATTAATATGCAGAATATAGCGAAAAATATTGAGGGGAAACGCGTAATGGTTACAGGAGCAGCCGGCTCAATCGGCAGTGAATTAGTACGTCAAGTAGCTACGTTCAATCCAAACAGTATCATATTGATAGACCAAGCTGAAACTCCTCTGCATAATATGCGATTAGAAATGCAAGAGAGTTGGAGGAATATAAATACTCAGATTTTTGTTGCAGATATTACCAATGAAACTCGTATGAGAAAGTTGTTCCGGGAAACAAAACCGCAATACGTTTTTCATGCTGCTGCCTACAAACATGTGCCCATGATGGAAGAAAACGTATCAGAATCCATACAAACTAATATTAAGGGAACTAAGATATTAGCCGATTTATCCGTAGAGAATAAGGTTCAAAAATTTGTGATGATTTCGACGGATAAAGCAGTTAACCCTTCCAATATAATGGGTTGCTCAAAAAGAATCTGCGAGATTTATACCCAATCACTGGCAAAAGAATTAGAAAAGAAAGGCGAAATCTCAACTCAGTTTATCACTACCAGATTTGGAAATGTGTTAGGTTCAAATGGTTCAGTGATACCACTGTTTAAAGAGCAGATAAAAAATGGAGGACCAGTTACTGTTACACATCCTGAGATAATCCGATATTTTATGACTATTCCTGAAGCCTGTCAATTGGTTCTCGAAGCAGGGTCAATGGGAAAAGGCGGAGAGATTTATCTTTTTGATATGGGAGAACCTGTGAAAATTATCGATTTAGCTAAACGGATGATTCGCCTTTCGGGTTCACAAAACATAAAAATAGAGTTTACGGGTCTAAGACAAGGAGAAAAACTTTATGAGGAGTTGCTCAATAAAGCAGAAGACATTATTCCAACAGATCACGATAAAATAATGGTGGCAAAGGTACGAGAATATGAGTTTGATGAGGTTGTTAAGAAAATAGATGAGTTGATAAAAAGATCGTATGATTATGATACTATGCTATCTGTAAAACAGATGAAAGAGTTGGTTCCCGAATTTAAGAGCATCAATTCCCCGTATCAAACGATAGACGAACAATTGGATAAGAATGGTAATAAAAACGATAGATAACTGTTTTTTTTAAGCCAAATTTCTCTGCATATCGCACAATTTTCTATAGATGCCGTTTTGATTGTACAAATCAGTATGTTTTCCGCTTTCTATAATCTTTCCTTCGTCTAAAACATAAATAATATCGCTGCTTATTATTGTTGAAAGGCGGTGAGCAATTATTATCGTTGTGCGATTTTCCATCAACTTTTCTAAAGCTTCTTGTACAAGTCGCTCGGAACTTGTGTCTAACGCTGATGTTGCTTCATCAAGAATCAATATTTTGGGGTTCTTCAATACTGCTCTTGCTATGCTTATACGCTGACGTTGCCCTCCCGAAAGTTTACTGCCCCTGTCGCCAATATTGGTTTGATAACCATCTGGAGTTGCAATAATAAAATCGTGAGCATTGGCAATTTTGGCAGCTTCAATTACTTCGGCTTCAGTGGCATCTTGCGTGCCGAAAGCAATATTGTTGTAAAAAGTGTCATTAAACAAGATTGCATCCTGATTAACATATCCAATGAGGGAGCGTAAATCGTGAAGTGTGAAGTCTTTTATATTTACTCCATCAATGTAGATTCCGCCTTTATGTATGTCGTAAAATCTTGGTAACAGATCGGCAAGCGTGGATTTACCGGAGCCGGACTGACCAACCAAAGCAATTGTGTTGCCTTTTTTAATTGTAAAGTTTATACCTTTTATTACCCAGTCTTTATCATATTTGAACCAAATATCTTTATAGGTAATGTTATTTTCAAACTGCACTTGACGAGGATTTTCAGGGTCTTTTATATCATTTTCTGCATTCAATATCTTATCTATTCTTTCCATCGATGCAAGCCCTTTTTGTATGGTGTATGCTGCACGCGAAAACTCTTTAGCAGGATTGATTATACTGTAAAAAATGGTTAAATACAGTATAAATGTTGCTGCATCGATAATGCCTGTCTGATTTAAGATTAGCTTACCTCCAAACCATAATACAATTGCAATAGTTACAGTACCCAAAAATTCGCTCATTGGGTGAGCTAAAAACTGACGTTTGGATATTCGCCCCGACATCCTCATAAAAGTGTTGCTGCCTTTTGTAAAACGTCTCGAAATATCGCCTTCGGCATTGAAAGCCTTAATAATACGCAAACCGCCCAAAGTCTCTTCGATTTGTGCCATCAATTCGCCCCATTTATTTTGTGCCTCTAACGATGAACGTTTCAGTTTCTTTCCGACATTACCCATTACATATCCCATCACCGGCAGTAAAATCAAAACGAATATAGTTAATTGCCAGCTAATTACAATCATTGTTGTTAAGTATATTATTATGAGAATAGGATTTTTGAAAAACATATCAAGCGAACTCATCACTGATGCTTCTACTTCATTCACATCGCCCGAGATACGTGCCAAAATATCACCTTTACGCTCTTCCGAGAAAAAACTTATCGGTAATGCCAAAATCTTATCATTTATCTTATTGCGAATATCACGAACTACACCCGTACGAATAGGAACTGTAAAAAATGAGCCGAAATAGGCAGATCCCGTCTTAAACATTGTTGTTACAATAAGCCATATTGCTAAAATAAGCAACACGTTAGAACTGCCGTATTTTTCAATAAGTTGTGTAAGAAACCAATAAGCATTGTTTTTCAACACATCCATGGTTGATAATTCGGTTGTGCCCCATTCTATAAAACTGTAATCAGCATGACCGGCATCGAATAAAATATTCAGAATAGGTATAATTGCCGAAAAAGAGACTACCGTTAATAGTGCAGTTGCAATGTTAAAGAAAAAAGCAAGAAAAATATATCGTTTATAAGGTGGTAAAAAACGTTTGATTATGCTGAAAAGTCCTTTCATCTTTTGAAAAAGTGATTTATTTGATTTGTTCTAATAATCAGAGTATTGCTGATTTTGCTTAAAAAACGGACGCAAGTTAATCATAAAATATGATTTTTTTGCAATAAAATGAAGTAATTCGATTGTTGCTCCATAATAGAACTATTTTTAGTTTGATAAATCTATCAAAATAGATAAAAAAGTGTATTTTTGTATTGTCAATTATTGAAATTTCTTTTATGAGAATACTTTTAATCTTTTTATCTATTATTGCATCACTTCTTATGATGTCTTGCAATGGAGCAAAAAATAGCAAGTTTAGGGCAGACAACGGAATTGTTTTCGATACAATAGTGTTAGATAAGCAAATTTTTTTCAAAAATGATTCAACCAAACCTTCTTGCAGCATTCGCATCAAATTTGTGCATCCGGTTTCAAGTAAATATGCCGATTTGGACAGTTTACAACGAATTTTTATAAAACGATTTTTGGGTCCGTCTTATGACTCTTTGAGCGTGCAAGCTGCAGTAGATAAGTATGTAGCCAATTTTGTTGCAAGTTATGAAGAAGATGTTGCAACATTTCAAAAGGCACTAAACAGCTCCGGAAGTGACGATATTTTTGCACCTGTTTTTCCTCATGACGAAGATGTCAGTCAAGTATCAGAAAGATATTACTATTATAAAGAAGAACTATCCGATTCGATATTTTATAATGCACACGGTGTTTTGTCATTTCAAGTGAAACAGTGTAATAATAAAGGTAATGCCGCAACTTTTGACTCTTTTCAAAATTATAATATCGACTTAAACAGATTGGAAATAATCACGGAAAACGATATTTTTACTCCCGGCTACGAAGCAGCCCTCCAACCGATATTTCAGACATCGTTAATGGCGCAAAACAGTGTGGATAATCTTGTAGATTTAGCCGATATAGGCTATTTCGGAGTCGATGAAATAGTTCCAAACAGAAATTTTCTGGTAAATGATAAGGGTATTATATATGTTTTTAATAAAGGAGAATACTCTGCATATCAGTTAGAGGCACCTGTTGTTTTTATTCCATATCAATTGATAAAGTCGTTGTTACGCGAAAATTCTCCGGTTTCAACCTTTAATAAATAGTATGCAGATTATAGAAAAATATTTTCCCTATTTGACCGACAAACAGAAAGAGCAATTACAGACTCTTTTTGCTCTATATAGCGATTGGAATTCCAAAATCAATGTAATTTCGCGAAAAGATATTGATAATTTATACACCAATCACGTGTTGCACTCTTTGGCAATTGCGAAATTTATACAGTTCTCGCCACAAACAAAAGTTCTGGACGTGGGTACGGGAGGTGGTTTCCCCGGCATTCCGTTGGCAATTCTTTTCCCGAAAACACAGTTTACTCTATTAGACAGTATAAGAAAAAAAATTACCGTAACCGGTGAAATTTCGAACTCTATCGGGTTGAAAAATGTTGAAACCATTCATTCGAGAGTAGAAGATGAAAAAAGAAAATTTCATTTCGTAGTTAGCAGAGCTGTAATGCCTTTGCAGGATTTGCTGGTGCGAGTTTCTAAAAATATTGACAAAGAGCAGATTAACGGGTTGCCAAACGGAATTATCTGTTTGAAGGGTGGGGACTTAACCGAAGAGATAAAGCCATATAAAAAGGTAGTTGATGAAGTGAATTTGTCCGACTATTTCGAAGAAGATTTTTTCTCTACCAAAAAGATAATATACTTACCTGTATAATTCGATTTAAAATCAAGTTTAACAAGGATTTAATAAATTATTACTCAGATGATCTCTTTTCCAAACGCAAAAATAAATCTCGGACTCAATATCACCTCAAAAAGAGAGGACGGATATCACAATCTCGAAACCGTTTTTTATCCTATCAATTTATCCGATGCGTTGGAGATAGTTCCATCGGAAAGCAGTGAACAGTATCGTTTTTTTCAGACCGGAATCGAGATAAAAGGAGAAGCGGAAGATAATCTTGTAATTAAAGCGCTGAAACTTATTTCGGAGGAGAAACAGATACCACCAATAGATATTCATCTGTTGAAAAGAATTCCTTTTGGAGCAGGATTGGGAGGTGGCTCGTCGGATGCGGCATTTATGTTGAAACTTTTGAATGAAAAATTTGATTTAAAATATTCAGAGATGCAATTGATGCGTCTTGCCACTAAGTTGGGAGCTGATTGTGCTTTTTTTATCAAAAACAGACCCGCGTTTGCATCAGGTATTGGCGATGAGTTGGAGGATATTGATTTGGATTTGACCGACTATTTTTTCGTATTGATAAAACCCGATATTTTCGTTCCTACTAAAGATGCATACTCTATGATTTTGCCTGCAAAACCTGATATTTCACTAAAAGAGATTGTCAAAAAAACTGTTTCCGAATGGAAAGATTTGATGAAAAACGATTTCGAAAAAACGATTTTCAAAAAATATCCCGAAATAGAAACAATTAAACAAAAGTTGTATAATATGGGTGCTGTTTATGCTTCCATGTCCGGCTCCGGTTCAGCGGTTTATGGTTTTTTTAAAGAAGTTCCTCATGTAAAAAATCAATTTGGAAACAATTTTGTGTGGACTAATTTTTAATTTTTATGTTTACAATATAATACAAAAAATATGAGACATTGTACACTATTTATTCTTGCTTTTTTAGCAGTTTTATCCGTTTCGGCTCAGAATGTTTTTACACCGGAACAGGTTAATTATTTCGGTCCGATAACAGTTCAGAAGCCGGTTTTGTTGGACAGTACTAACTTGGATAATAAAAAATATTCAAACGAGTTTTTGCTCGCAAATTCTATTTCATTTCCTGCTCAAGAGCGATTTACCGCCATTTTAAAACCCGATGCCGAAGGTTATTTCAATTTGAAAAAAGAGCATAAAGGAGATGCTTTTCATCTGATTTCGTTTAATATTTCGGCAAATAAATATTCGAAAGGAAAACTAACCGTTACGTCGCCCAATATGCTCGAAATGTGGATAGACGATGAAAAAATATCAACCAAAACGCAACAAAACGATAGTCTGCACCAATCGGGTTCGGTAGATACAAATCTGAAAGGTTTTACAAATAATTCGCGAGTAGTGATTAAGTTGTTAGCAACAGCAGACGAGAAAATTAATCCTACACTCAAAATCGAACTAAAAACAGAAAAGGACGATTCTCTGACTAAATACACATTTGAAAATACAGCTCTCAGACGTATCAATATAAAAGATATTTTGGAAGGCAAACGAGTGAGCGGTTCGTCAATTTCGCCAAGCGGACGGTTTGTTTTGTTTAGATTGAACGAAACTTTGCCCGGCGGAGAAAATAAAGGCTTCATTGAGGTTTACGACACCAAACAAGGAAAGACAATTATGTCAGAAACATCAAGTCGCACTCAACTTGCTTGGATGCCAAAATCTGATTTGTTGTACTGGGTGGCTGACGGACAAAATGGTCGTACACTTTATACTCTTGACCCCGTGCAAAATATAACAACAATTATTGCAGAAAAACTACCCAAAGAGAGTTTTTATATTTCTCCCGACGAAAAATCTCTTTTCTACTCAGCCAAAGAGACTGTTTCGGCAAGTAGTCCGACCGGTTTAAATAAGCTGACCGGTATTGATGACAGATTACCGGGATATAGAGACAGATATTTTATATATCAATATTTTCTCGATTCGGGTTTGACACAACAATTGACCTTCGGAAAGCAAACAGCATCGCTCAATGCGGTAAGTAATGATGCCAAATATTTGCTTTTCTCAGTTTCGGAAGAAGATTTAACAGAGCCTCCTTTTAGTAAAAACTCTATGTATCTACTCAATTTGCAAACTATGTCGATAGATACAATTTGGAAAGATGAACGCTATGCCGGTTCGGCATCTTTTTCACCCGACGGAAAATATCTTCTAATTCAGGGAGCTTCAGAAGCTTTTAACGCTATAGGGCTGAATGTCAAATCGGGGCAAATTGCAAACAGTTACGACTACCAAGCTTTTGTTATGAATTTGTCAACAAAAAAAATAGAGCCTATTACAAAACAGTTCAATCCTTCCATAAAATCGCAAATATGGAGCAGACTCGATAATTATATATATTTTCTTGTAGAAGAAGGCGATTACTCAAATCTGTATCGCTATTCTCTAAATACAAAAAAATACGATAGAATTCCTGCAAAAGAGGAGTTTGTTCGCTCTTTCGATATTGCAACAAATGCTTTATATGCAACATATACGGGAGTAAGCACATCAAATTCGAACAGAAGTTATCTCCTCAATTTGAAAACGTTAGAGTCAACTCTGATATCCGACCCATTTGCCGACCGTTTGAGCAAACTAAACCTTGGCGAGGTAAAAGATTGGAGTTTCCATAGTTCGTATGGCGATAAAATAGAGGGTAGATATTACCTTCCACCCAATTTTGACCCAAACCGCAAATATCCGTTGATTGTTTATTACTATGGCGGAACAAGTCCCACACCGCGAACATTCGAAAGTACATATCCGTTACATGTTTACGCTGCGCAAGATTATGTAGTTTATACGCTTCAACCGAGTGGAACAACCGGATACGGACAGGAGTTCTCGGCACGTCATGTCAATGCTTGGGGCAAGCAAACAGCCGATGAAATTATAGAAGGAGTTAAGAAATTTATAAAAGCACATCCGTTTGTTGACGAAACAAAGGTAGGAAACATCGGAGCATCGTACGGAGGCTTTATGACTCAATATTTGATTACTCAAACAGATATGTTTTCGGCATCGGTTTCTCACGCCGGAATAAGCAATATTGCGAGCTATTGGGGCGAAGGTTATTGGGGATATTCTTACAGTGGTACAGCAAGTGCCGGAAGTTATCCTTGGAATAATGCAAAACTGTATTTAGAACAAAGTCCTATTTTTCAGGCAGATAAAATAAAAACGCCGTTATTACTTTTGCACGGTACGGCAGATACAAATGTACCTATCGGTGAAAGTATTCAGATGTATAACGCATTGAAACTTCTCGGCAAACCTGTTGAGTTCATTCAAGTTGAAGGCGAAAATCATGCTATTTACGACTATAGCAAGCGTATTCAGTGGAATTATGCAATTTATGCATGGTTCGATAAGTGGTTGAAAGGAGATTCCGCTTGGTGGGATTCTATGTATGAAAAATAGTCGGTGTTTAATAAATATATTGCTTTTTTGTCGGAAGTCAGATGTTGGATGACCAAAGTTTAGGGGATGCGTATTTGAGAGTCGCTTGTCATCCTATGTTTCAACCAAATAAAATTTGGAATAAAGAATATATGAAGTGGCGTATAAATATGTAAGTTTCATAATTTGTTCGCATTTTTTCAATCATCAAATTAACAGAGACTTACAAAAAAACGTCATTGGTAACGAAGTGAAGAATCTATTTATATGATATTAGCTTTGAGCCTTTGGCTATTGGCTTTGTGGTTAAGATGATGTTTGTTCTTTCTGTCATTTCTGTCATTTCGAACGAAGTGAGAAATCTATTATTTGGCTATACACAAAAAGTCTTATGTTTTGATTCTTGTGTCTTATGTCTAAATATATAAAAAATAATGATAATAGAAGATATTTGCAATCGGGTAAAACAGATTGCTAAAACTGTAGGACAATACTTGTCGGAGGAACAACAGAAGTTGAAAACCGATGATGTGGAGCTGAAAGGTTGTCGCAACTACGTTACTTATGTAGATAAAGAAGCTGAAAAGAGACTTGTAAAAGCTCTGCATAATATAGTTCCTGATGCCGGTTTTTTAACGGAAGAGGAGACCGTTGTTACAGAACAAAAAGAGTTTATGTGGATTATCGACCCGCTCGATGGTACAACAAACTTTATACATGGTGGCACACCATACGCGGTAAGTATTGCTCTTATGCGTAACAACAAACCTGTATTGGGAGTTGTTTTTGACCCTGTGGCGAACCAAATGTTTAGCGCAACGGGAGTCGATAAAGTTTTTTTAAACGATAAGCCGATAAAAGTAAGTAATCACGCGGTTTTGGAAAATGCATACATCGGTTTTGGTATTCCATACTCTTTAGATGACAGAGGGGAGAAGATAATATTAAACGCTACAGCTCTTTTTCGCTGTTGCAGTTTTCGCATAAAAGGCTCTGCGGCTTTGGAGCTTTGTTACGTAGCTTGCGGTATGTACGATGCCTATTTTCATTCGGGACTTTCGCCCTGGGATGTTGCTGCAGGTGTATTTATTTTGCAATGTGCCGGAGGAGTTTGTACCGATTTCTACAATTCCGATAACTATATTTTTGGAAGAGAAATCGTGGCAGCAAACGAACAACTTCATAAGGAAATAATGGATAAAATAATTATTCAGGAGAAATAGAATGGATAATCAAGTGCTTATAGCGTTTCTATTGACTCTGTTTGCCGGTTTGTCAACAGGTATTGGCAGTTTGATTGCACTTTTGGCAAAGAGAACAAATACCAACTTTCTGAGTTTTGCTTTAGGTCTGTCGGCGGGCGTTATGATATATGTCTCTTTTATGGAAATGATGCCAAGTTCGTTGAAAATGCTAAGTGAGCAGTTTGGCGAAAAAAAGGGGAACTTATATACGTTTTTGGCATTTTTTGGAGGTATTGCCTTTATCGCCCTTATCGACTTCCTGATTCCCGAATCGAGCAATCCGCATGAGATGCATGACGTAGAAGAGATGAAGACTAAAAGCAGCCGATTGAAATACACGGGTATTATAACTGCCATAACTATCGGCATTCATAATTTCCCTGAAGGGATTGCCTCTTTTATGACCGCGATGAACTCTATTGAACTTGCAATACCTATTGCCGTAGCAATTGCCATTCACAATATTCCCGAAGGAATTGCCGTAGCTGTTCCTATCTTTCATTCTACAGGAAGTCGAAAAAAAGCATTTTGGTTATCTTTCTCGTCAGGGTTGGCAGAGCCGATAGGTGCAGTCATTGCATATATGTTTTTGATAAAATTTTGGACTCCGGTGCTTGATGCGTTGATTCTATCTATTGTGTCGGGGATTATGGTTTTTATTTCGTTAGATGAGTTGCTTCCGAGCGCCGAAAAGTATGGAAAACACCATCTTTCAATTATCGGTTTGGTGTTTGGTATGCTTATTATGGCTTTAAGTTTATACTTGTTTATTTAGCATTTTGATGATTTATGTTTAAAAAAAGAGTATTTTTGTATAATCAATAACAATTTTATTTTTAATAAATATGAAAAAAGCATTTGTATTTCCCGGACAAGGCGCACAATTTGTGGGGATGGGAAAAGAATTGTATGAAAATTCGCCTTTAGCGAAAGATATGTTCGAAAAAGCGAACGAAATACTTGGGTTTAGAATTACCGATTTGATGTTTAACGGCACAGATGAAGACCTAAAACAGACAAAAGTAACTCAACCTGCAATATTTTTGCACTCTGTGATTCTGGCAAAAACATTGGACGATGATTTTAAACCTGATATGACTGCCGGACACTCGTTGGGCGAATTCTCTGCATTGGTTGCCGCGGGTGCACTATCTTTTGAAGATGGTTTGAATTTGGTTTACAAACGTGCTTTGGCTATGCAAAAAGCATGTGAACAAAACCCATCTACAATGGCAGCTATCTTGGCTCTGCCCGATGAAAAAGTGGAAGAGATATGTGCCGAAATTGACGAAGTGGTTGTTCCTGCAAACTATAACTGTCCCGGACAAATTGTGATTTCAGGCTCAATGAAAGGTATTGAAATTGCTTGCGAAAAGATGAAAGAGGCAGGTGCAAAACGTGCACTTCCGCTAAAAGTTGGAGGAGCTTTCCACTCACCGTTGATGGAGTCGGCACGTGCCGAACTGTCCGCAGCTATTGAAGCTACTGAATTTTCAACACCTGTTTGTCCTGTTTATCAAAATGTTTCCACAGTCGGAGAGACTAATCCCGATACAATTAAAGCCAATTTGGTGGCACAACTTACAGCACCGGTAAAATGGACACAATCGGTTCAAAATATGATTTCCGACGGAGCAACCGATTTTGTAGAATTGGGACCGGGAAGCGTGCTTCAAGGCTTAGTTTCAAAGATAGATAAAACGGTAACCGTTTCCGGAAAACAATAAAATTTTATCTATTTCCGTATTTGCTACTAAGTGTAACTGTTTTTTAGGTTTTGAACAAGAACTAACGGCTTCAAGTACGTTCGTCCCGTTGATGAGACTTGTAATTATTATTTCTCTCGTTCATATTAACTCAACAAACTACTAACCTGAGTTCTGTTTAAAGGGTATCCGATTATCTCATTGAAATTAGTCATAGAGCCTCTATCCGTTAAAATGCATGACGGACTTATAGGAAAAAAATAAAAAAAAACAGATTTAGAAGAACAGGGCTAATTGC
>JBGZFC010000027.1:0-6698 GCA_041846575.1 Bacteroidota bacterium | reverse complement strand
TATTTCTATTTTCATTAACTTTGAACCATATTTAGAAAAAGATAAAGTGTAATAATATGAAAAATTTCATCTTTCAAAATCCTACCAAATTGGTATTTGGCAAAGGGCAAATATCCAAATTAAACGAATTAATTCCTGCCGATGTAAATCTTATGATTACTTACGGTGGCGGAAGTGTTAAAAAAAATGGCGTTTACGAACAGGTAAAAGAATCTCTGAAAGGGAGAAAAATTATCGAGTTTTGGGGCATCGAACCAAATCCGCAGGTAGAGACGCTTCGCAAAGCAATAGAGATAGGTAAAAATGAAGGAATCAACTATCTGTTAGCCGTAGGCGGCGGTTCGGTACTCGACGGCACAAAACTGATTGCCGCAGGCATTGTTTCGGACAACGATGCGTGGGATATTGTATTAAAAGGCTTTGCCGAAAATCAGATACCTTTTGCATCGGTAATGACCGTTCCGGCAACCGGCTCCGAAATGAACAGCGGTGCGGTAATTACACGAGCCGAAACCAATGAGAAATTTCCTTTAGCCGGAACCTATCCGAAATTTTCAATTCTTGACCCCGAAGTTACATACACTCTTTCGGAACATCAGGTAGCATGCGGTCTTGCCGATGCATACACTCACGTGTTGGAACAATACCTTACTACTCCCAACCAATCGCGACTAATGGACAGATGGGCGGAAGGCATTTTGCTTTCGGTGAAGGAAATTGCACCAAAAATAAAAGAAAATCCACACGATTACGACCTGATGGCAGATTATATGCTTGCCGCAACAATGGCTCTGAACGATTTCATTCGTATGGGCGTTACTCAAGATTGGGTAACACACATGATTGGTCACGAGATAACGGCTCTGCACGGAACTACACACGGACATTCGTTGGCAATTATAATGCCGGGAACGATGCGTGTATTACGCGAGCAAAAACACGAAAAACTGCTGCAATATGGCGAACGTATCTTTAATATTACCGAAGGAAGCGAAGACGAACGCGTAGAAAAAGCTATTGAAATGACAGAAAAATTTTACCGTTCGTTGGGCTTAACCACTCGATTGTCGGAAGAGAATATCGGAAACGAAACAATAGAAATCATCGCCAAACGATTTAACGACAGAGGCGTTGCTTTTGGCGAAAATAGAAACGTAACGGGCGATGTAGCAAGAGAGATAATGAAAAGTTGTTTGTAAATGTTTTAATTACAGTCCGATAAAAACTATTTGCGACACACATAAAAAGTGCGAGGCATATCTGTCTCGCACTTTATGATTTACGATAGTTTTATACTAATTTATCCTGATCTATTTGTTTTCTGAATTGCTTTTTGTCTTTAATCCAAAAACCATACACCTCATATACATTACCTGCAGTAATAAATGCATTAATCTCATTATCATTAATAAACTTCATTAATTGAGAAAACTCATCTTTTGTCAAAAGACTTTCCAACTCAATAGTTTTCTCATTACTGTATCCACCGATTACTTCGTGCAATGTACAACCGCGTATTAAATCATTAATGATATATTGACGAACTTTCTCGTAATCTTTAGAGACAATATTTATTTTCTTACGCATATTAAGACCAGCCGTAAAATGGTCAACAACTAATCCATTAATCCAAGTACCGATAAGTCCGATAACTACCATGTGGAAAGGATTGATAGCAAAAGCAGTACAACAAATAATTGCCCCTGCAATCGAAATAGAAGCACCAATATCGAAATGCAGATATTTATTTACAATTTTTGCTAAAATATCCAACCCTCCGGTTGACGCATTAATCTTGAACAACAGAGTTTGTGCCGCACTCAGCAACAAAACGAAACAACAAAGATCGAACCATATATCTCCCATAATAGATGGGCTTGCTGCTCCCGATTGGATGAAGTTTTCGTAGGGAAAATAAGTTTCTAAAAGTCCAATTATAGGACCAAGAATAAGTGCCGTATATACCGTTTTGGTGCCGAATTCTTTACCAATGAGCAGATAAGCCAATACCAAAAGAATGGCATTAATTACAAAAATTACGGTAGAAACAGGCAAAGCTACACCAAAAAAAACTTCGGAAATACCACTAAGAACGATAGATAATCCGGAGATAGTACCAATGATTAGTTTACTTGGAACCAGAAAATAGTAAACGGCAATGGCTGTAACAACCATTCCGGCAGTCATAACTAATAATTCAAGCCAAAACTTTTTGGTCTTAAGAATACCAATGATTTTATTCATAAAAGCGATTATTTGATTTTTTATATTATTCTTTCGAATTACAAAGTTATCTCTTATTCTTATATGATGGTAATAAAAACGTTTTTTTAATTTTCAGAAAATAATTCTCAAAAAATCGCAGACGGCTCAACAAACAATATCCGTGATTGTGATTAATTGGATAAATTAAATCCGGAATAATTACACAACAACTTTTTTACCGTATAGAAACACGGCATCTTGTTATAATTAAATAGCACGGTAAAAATTCAGAACACCTCTTTTGTGATTTTTTAACTAAAATAATCGCAAAAAATATTTTGCAGACATATAAATTTGTTGATATATTTGCAATATCAAAATAATATCTTTTTAATTTTCTAAAACATATAGTTATGGAAACAAAAGAATTTAATTTTAAAGGCTTTATGGTGAAAGGTTTTTTTATGCTTTTCATATTGTTGGTTTTGATTTTTGTTGATATAAAGCTATTTTACTTCGGTACTTGGGGAATAGCAGGAGGAACTGCATTAGCTGTCCTTTGGCTTGTTTCAGCACTTGGTTTTATAAAACTCGAACCTAACGAGGCAATAGTAATGGTTTTCTTCGGGAAATATAAAGGCACATTTAAAGAGACCGGATTTTTCTGGGTCAATCCGTTTATGACTCGCAAGAAACTGTCAATGCGTGCCAGAAATCTGAATGTTGACCCCATAAAGGTCAACGACAAAGTCGGAAATCCCATTTTAATCGGATTGGTATTGGTTTGGAGGTTGAAAGACACATATAGAGCCATGTTTGAAATCGACTCGCAAACAATGGCATCGGGAAGTGCCGCAACCGGCATGACAGTGAATGTGGCAAGTAAAATGATAGCATTTGAAAACTTTGTGTCGGTACAAAGCGATGCGGCATTACGTCAAGTAGCGGGACAGTATGCTTACGACAATAATGTGGTATCGGATGGCGAAATAACATTGCGTTCGGGTGGCGAAGAGGTAAATGATGATTTACTAAGCGAATTAAATAACCGCTTGGAAATGGCAGGAATAGAAATCGTTGAGGCTCGTATCAATTATCTTGCCTATGCACCCGAAATCGCAGCTGTAATGCTACGCCGTCAACAAGCGGAAGCCATTATCTCTGCACGTGAAAAAATAGTTGAAGGTGCGGTATCAATGGTTAAAATGGCATTAGAACGTATTGAAGACGAAAATATCATCGATATGGACAGCGATAAAAAGGCTGCCATGGTAAGTAACTTGCTCGTAGTACTTTGTGCCGACGAATCGGCTCAACCTGTGCTTAATACAGGCACACTATATCAGTAAAAGGGTCAAGAGCAAAGACAAAAAAAACAGTGATGAGAAAAGAACTGATTGAGTTTTACGAAGTGCAACGAATGCGTCAATGGTTGGCATGGCTTGTAATGATTGCCGTAAATGCGATTTTTATCGGGGGATGTGTTAAGCAACTTTTGTTGAAAGAGCCTTGGGGAGATAACCCGATGGATAATATCGGATTGATAATCGTTACCGCCATTATGATTCTGTTGACAATAGTGATGTTTCGCACAAAACTGCATACTTATATTAACAAAGAGGGTATTTATATAAGATACTTTCCATTTCAATTCAGATATAATTTTTTTGATTGGAATAGTATTGAAACATTACAAGTCAAAAAATACAAACCTCTTAAAGCAGGCGGATGGGGCTTGAAAGTTGCATCAGATGGCACAAAATATTACACAATGTCAGGAAATATGTGTTTATCACTCACTTAAAAAAACAGACGAAAAATAGTTATCGGCACCGGACGTTCAATTGAAATGAAAGAAACTTTACGTAAACTCGGCAAAATAGAGACAACAGAAAATGGCTAAAAAGGAAAATACGACAAAAAACTTCGCATTACGATTGGATTCGGAAACTATGGAAGCCATAGAAAAATGGGCTGCCGATGAATTTCGCAGCGTGAATGGGCAAATACAATGGATATTGGATCAAGCTCTCAAAAAAAATGGGAGACTAAAG
Organism: Bacteroidota bacterium; assembly: GCA_041846575.1. Taxonomy (GTDB): domain Bacteria; phylum Bacteroidota; class Bacteroidia; order Bacteroidales; family Dysgonomonadaceae; genus JBGZFC01. The sequence goes on along the minus strand of JBGZFC010000027.1, from coordinate 2,439 downwards.
TAAGGATTGATTTTAAATTTAATTCATTATTTTTAAACACAATAAATATTTTTAGTAAATCGAAGGCGTTGCATTAAGCAATGCCTTTTTTCACACAGAAACACTCAACAAAATCATCTAACAATAAATTGATTACACTCCACGAAAAATTTTAACTAAAAAATATAGTTTATTTAACTAATAAAATTAGTTTGAAAACTAAAATATTTAGTTATCTTTGCAACGTATATATAAAACATTTATCAAAATGAAAGATTTATCGCCGAAAGAAGAGGAAGTAATGCGTTATTTTTGGGATAACAACGCGTTGTTCGTGAAACAATTGGTGGATATGTATCCGGAGCCTAAACCGCACTTCAATACGCTTTCAACATACGTGCGTTCGTTGGAAGAGAAAGGTTTTTTGTCGCACGAAACAATGGGAACCACCTATCGATATTTTACCGTTATCACGGAAGAAGAGTATCGGAACAGAACGTTAAAAAACGTGGTAAAGAAATATTTCGACAACTCATATTTAAGCGTTGTTTCATCGCTTATAAAAGAGGAGAATATTTCGGTGGATGAAATCCGTAAATTACTCGACGAAGTGGAAAAATCGGAAGGGAAATAAGCCAACAAAACAAAATAAAAAATATGGAACAATTTTTATACTACCTTCTCCGTGCATCGGTTGTAATGGCTCTGTTTTACGGATTTTACAAACTATTATTCGTAAAAAACACGTTTCATAGGATTAACAGGATAATGCTTATTCTGTTAACAATAATCGTTTGCACTCTTCCTATATTCAGATTTTCAATTCTGCCCGAAAAAAAACAAGAACCTATAGCAACGGAAAACTTCACACTAAACTTTTCGGAAATTTCTGTTGTAGAGTATAACACGGAACCGCAAACGATAATTCCTTGGCAACAAATCCTGTTAGTGCTCTTTATCATTGGTTTTACATTTACGGTTATTCGTTATCTCATAGGGTTGGCTCAACTCAGGCAAATTATTCGAAAATCTGAGAAACAGAACATGGCGGACAATTCGGTTTTATGCATAACAGATAAAAATATATCGCCGTTTAGCTGGTTCAACTATATCGTACTATCAATCAATGATATGACCTCCGAGAACAAGGCGGTAATTAACCACGAACAGGCGCACATTCATCTGTTGCACTCTTTGGATATGATTTTTTTCGACCTGTTTACGTGCGTTTTCTGGTTCAATCCATTTTCGTGGTTGTTGCAACGTGAAATACAATCGGTTCATGAATATCAAGCCGACGAACAGGTAATTAACAATGGCATCGATGCAAAACAATATCAACTTTTACTAATCCGCAAAAGCGTGGGTGAGCATAAATTTGCTTTGGCAAACAATTTTCGTCAGCGCGATTTGCACAAAAGAATTAAAATGATGACAAAAAACAGAACAAACAAACAAATGAAATGGTGTTACAGCATGGCGTTTCCCATGTTGCTCCTGACAATGGTGGCACTTTCGGTTCCGAGACTGAATGCGAAAATAACAGAAAAAGATTCAGATAAGACATTTGAAGGAAAAAACTCTTTTATAATTGCAGAAAAACCTGTTGAATTAGAAGAAGTGAAAATTACGGATAAAGATAAGAAAAGATCTTCAGAGATAGAAGAAAATGAGAAGAAGTCTCCAAACGCATCTAAACCCGGTAACAAAAAGAAACCCTTATATATTTTAAACGGGACGAAAATATTAGAATCGTTAGACGATATTAACCCCGATAACATCAAATCAGTAACAGTCATAAAAGATAAATCTGCTGTTGACATTTATGATAAAAAAGGGGAAAACGGAGTTGTCGTAATTATTACAAAAGATGGAGAAGAATTACGCGGGAAAGTAGCAGGAATAACTTCAACAAAGAAAGACATCGTAATACTTTCTCGTGAAAATTCGGATAAACCGATAGTGATAGTTAATGGAGAAGTTATGGACGTTGACTTTGAAGTAAAATCAATTAAGCCGAGCGAAATAGATTCCGTAACAATTTTAAAAGATAAATCTGCAATTAAGATGTATGGAGAAAAGGGGAAAAACGGAGTAATAGAGATTATTACAAAATCCGATAAAGCTCTCGACAGATAAAACTTTTGAAACAATACCATTATTAGAGACGTGAAATTTTTCGCGTCTCTTTTTTTCACAAATAAACTAAAACATACAAAAGCTGTTTAATAAAGAGATAAATCGGACTTTAATACACCAAAAGCATAATTTTACAAAAATTTTTAGTAATATTGCACTTCCTCGGTTGGATTTTCAATCAGGTAGATTCAACAAGCAAATGCAATTTTGTTATTTACAAAGTTATAAAAAATTTTGAATGGTTGTTTGTAATTTAGATTTTTTCTTGGTCTTCTATTGATTTTATATTGTATATCGCTAATATTCTTCATATTGAATTCT
>JBGZFC010000026.1:0-51250 GCA_041846575.1 Bacteroidota bacterium | reverse complement strand
TACCCATTGCCCACTATCCAAATCCTCATCCAAACAAAAAAAGCCGACAACAACAATTCAGCAGTCCAACGCTTCAACAATTAAACATCCCTGATGGGGCTGCTGGCTGCCCGCTTGTGTTATCGCGGAATCTGGGTTAAAAAAATGAAAATCCTCAGTTTTACCCAAACATCTATTTCTTTTACTGTTTCGGTGCTCTGCTCCTTTTATTTATTTGCTACAGAGTAGCAAAATATTTGTAGTCAGGGCTTATTTGTAGAGGCAGTAAGGAACAATGCACCGAAATCTATTAAATGGGTAAATGTAAGGATATTCATGAAAAATAATAACAAATTATTAGAGAAAATGTGTGTCGAAATTCATTCACTTAAAAAATACAGAAGGCTGTTCCGGATATAATAATAGAGGAACAGCCTTATTTTATAAATTTATTCAACTCTTAATCTTACTTTTTCAAAAGCCACTCTCTTGCGTTTACAAATGCCTCCATCCAAGGGGTTACATCGTGTTTGCGATATTCGTGCGGATAAAAAGCATTTTGCCATGGGAAAATTGTGCGTTCAAGGTGTGGCATCATTGCCAGATGGCGACCATCGGCAGAACACACGGCAGCGGTAGCATAATCGGAACCGTTGGGATTTGCCGGATAATCATTGTAAACATATTTCATTGCAATATTGTATTTCGATTCGGCTTCGGGCAGTTCAAAACGACCTTCTCCGTGTGCAACCCAGATGCCTAATTTACTTCCTGCAAGCGATTTAAGCATCACAGATTGGTTTTCAGGAATTTCCACACTTACATATCCCGATTCAAATTTACCTGAAGTGTTGTGTTGCATTTTGGGGTGTGCAGCTCCCATTTCAGGATAAATCAAACCAAGCTCCATAAGCAATTGGCAACCGTTACAAACACCAAGAGTGAGAGTATCGGGACGTGAATAGAAGTTTGTGATAGCTTTTTTAGCTTTTTCGTTATACAATATACCTCCTGCCCATCCCTTGGCGGAACCGAAAACATCCGAATTTGAAAATCCGCCGCAGAAAACAGCTAACTTCACATCTTCTAGCGTTTCACGTCCCGATGTTAAATCGGTCATGTGAACATCTTTCACGTCAAATCCGGCAAGATATAGCGAATATGCCATTTCACGTTCGCCATTAGTGCCTTTGTCGCGAATAATTGCGGCGGTAAGTCCTGAACGCTCATTACGGCTCGGATTTAATCTTAAATCTTTAAACTTGCCGGTAAATGTTGATGCAATAGAAAATTGTAACGGTTGATTCTTATAATTTTCAAAACGAGCTAAAGCATGCTCTTCTCCACTCTGTTTTTTATCCAACAGATATGAAGTGCGATACCATACATCGCGAAGATTGTCAATATCAAACTCTTGCTCGAATTCATCTTTTACTATTCTTAATTTGCGTTCTTTGATAGGACGTGCCACGATGGCAAAACCAACTCCGTAATCGTTCAAAATCTTTTCTACCAAGTGGTGGTGTTTTACCTGAACAAGTACTCCCGGATTTTCGGAGAATAGTATTTTCACTAAATCGGAATTACGAATTTTATCCAATCGTGCGTCCAATCCTCCTTCCGGATTGGCGAAACACATTTCGAGCATTGCAGTAATCATACCTCCGGCAGATATATCGTGTCCGGCTATAATCAGTCCGCGATTTACCAACTCTTGCACTGCCGCGAAAGCATTTTTAAAGTATTCGGTATCGCTTACCATAGGAGCCTCGTCTCCTATTTTGCCCAAAGTTTGAGCAAATGCCGAACCGCCCAAACGTAAAGTATCAAACGAAAAGTCGATGTAATAGAGATAAGTTCCTTTTATGTATGCCAAAGTCGGAGATACTATTTTTCGCACGTTGCTCACTTCGGCTGCGGCAGAAATAATTACCGTTCCGGGCGAAAACACTTTGTCGTCTCCATATTTTTGTGTCATTGAAAGCGAATCTTTTCCGGTTGGGATATTTATGCCCAATTCGCAAGCAAAAGCAGAGCAAGCATCCACAGCTCTGTATAAGCGAGCATCTTCGCCCTCATTACGACAGGGCCACATCCAATTGGCACTCAAAATAACACTTTGCAAACCATCATTCAGAGGAGCGAAAACAATATTTGTCAATGCTTCCGAAATTGCCATTACAGAACCCGCAGCCGGGTCAATCATTGCCACTTGCGGTGCGTGTCCTATTGATGTTGCTATTCCCGAAAAGCCTTTATAGTCGAGAGCTACAGCTCCGCAATCGCTCAAAGGCAGCTGAATTTCGCCCTGACATTGCTGACGTGCAACACGTCCGGTAACACTTCGGTCAACTTTGTTTGTAAGCCAATCTTTACAAGCTACGGCTTCCAAACGCAGTACATTTTTGATGTATTCTTCCAAATTTTTTGAATTGTAATCGGGTGCTGTATATTTTTCTTCTACAGAAACGTCATTCATTACGGTCATTGGCGGTTTTCCGAAGAAATCTTCCAACTCCATATCAATGGGCGATACGCCATCGGCTTGTCTGAAAGTAAAACGCATATCGTCGGTTGTTTCGCCCACAACATACATTGGTGCGCGTTCGCGTTCGGCAATAGATTTAATCTGCTCAATATCTTTTTCGCCTACCAACAGACCCATTCGCTCCTGACTTTCGTTACCTATTATCTCTTTAGCCGAAAGTGTATGGTCGCCAACGGGAAGTTTTTCCAAATCGATAACTCCGCCGGTCTTTTCCACCAATTCGGAAAGGCAGTTTAAGTGTCCGCCTGCTCCGTGGTCGTGAATTGAAACTATTGGATTGTTTCCCGATTCCGATAATGAGCGGATAACATTTGCTACGCGTTTTTGCATCTCCGGATTGGCACGCTGAATGGCGTTGAGTTCGATTCCTGATGAAAATTCGCCTGTATTAACCGATGATACTGCACCTCCGCCCATTCCGATGCGATAGTTGTCACCTCCAAGCACAACAACTTTTTCTCCGGGTTGCGGCTCTCCTTTTAATGCATCTCTACGATTACCGTAGCCGATACCTCCGGCTAACATAATTACTTTGTCGTAACCGAATTTTTTATAATTTTCGGTATGCTCAAATGTTAACAACGAGCCGCAAATAAGTGGTTGACCAAATTTATTACCGAAATCGGAAGCACCGTTCGATGCTTTTATTAAAATTTGCTCCGGTGTCTGATAAAGCCATTTGCGTGGAGGTAATAAGTTTTCCCACGAACGATTTTCTTCGAGACGAGGATACGATGTCATATACACGGCTGTACCTGCTATGGGAATTGAAGCTTTTCCTCCCGCCAAGCGGTCGCGAATTTCTCCTCCCGTACCTGTAGAAGCTCCATAGAAAGGCTCAACCGTAGTGGGGAAATTGTGTGTTTCGGCTTTTAACGAAAGGGCGCTCTCTATCTCTTTTGTTTGATAAAAATCGGGTTTATTTCCGCTTGCAGGAGCAAATTGCTCGATATTAGGACCTTGAAAAAATGCCACATTATCTTTGTAAGCCGATATGAGCGTATTCGGATTTACTTTTGATGTTTTTTTGATAAGCTGAAACAGAGAACTTTCTTTTTCTTCGCCATCAATAATAAAAGTACCGTTGAATATTTTATGACGACAATGTTCCGAATTTACTTGAGAGAATCCAAATACCTCGCTGTCAGTAAGCTTGCGTCCCATCTTTTCACTTACGCTATCTAAATATTCCAACTCGTCTTCGCTTAAAGCCAAGCCCTCTTTGTCGTTATAAGCTGCCAAATCGTCAATAAATATAATGTCATCGGGTTTCTTATCAATCAAGAAAATATCTTGGTCGAGTTGTTCATATCTTCGTTGCAACATTTGGTCGAAATCGCTCTCCGGTGTTAAAGGCATATATTCTTCGATACGAACAATATCGTCAATTGCCATATTTTGAGTAATTTCTACCGCACAAGTGCTCCAAGGTGTTACCATTTCGCGACGCGGACCAATAAAAGCACCCTCTATGATACTTTTGTTTACAAATTCTGAATTGCCGAAAAGCCAATTCAATTTATTTATAGATTCATCAGAAAGCGTATTGGTAGTTTGTACCGCAATTATCGTACGCAATGGTGTTTTGAAGAATAAAATCATATTGGTCTGTAAATTAGTAGGATATAAACCAAATTTATTATAATCGGCTCAAAATTATCCCGTATGTTAGATAAAATGCAAAGTTAATGAAAATAGAGCGGATTTTTAGAATTAAATCTGCTTTTTGTGAGTTTTAATAAATGAATGTATCTTTGCAAATCAAAATTAAACTGTGGATGCATATTTTTGAAATACTCGCGAAAGGAATAATTATAGGGATTTTGGTATCTGCACCTATGGGACCGATTGGTATCTTGTGTATTCAGCGCACATTGAGTCGTGGTCGTTGGCATGGTTTTGTATCGGGTGTAGGAGCTATGACCTCCGATATTGTTTATGCTACAATAACACTTTTAGGCATGAGTGTTGTCAATGATTTTTTGACAGCCAATGAGAAGACTCTTCAGATAATTGGCAGCATTGTATTGATTTTTTTAGGGATAAGTGTCTATAGAAATAATCCATTTAAGGGTTGGAACCCTGATATTCAGAATACAGATACTCGATATATTAAGGATTTTATCACCTCATTTTTTCTGACTCTTTCGAATATTACCATAATCTTCGTTTTTATAACCCTTTTTGCCCGATTTCAATTCAACCCTATGGATTACGGGGCAATTTATATTCACGTTTATATTGTTTCGATAGCAATAGGAGCTCTTTTATGGTGGTTTTTTATTTCCACCTTTGTATCAAAAATCCGCAAACACTTCAATCGTCGGGGAATTGTTTTATTAAACAGGATTGTTGGTGTTTTGCTTACGCTGATAGGATTTGGCGGATTTATCTATCTGCTTTAAATGTGCTTATCGATTTCAATTATCTCTAAATCGCGAATATCTCCGTTATCTAAAATAAATCGCAATAGTGTTCGTACACTGTGAAAACCGTATTTGCCTGCTGCTCCCGGATTTATGTGCAGGCAATCTATACTCTTGTCATAAATTACCTTCAATATATGAGAGTGTCCGCAAACAAATAGTTTTGGTGGATTTGAGAAAAGCCTGCCTTTTACTCGCGGGTCGTATTTGCCCGGATAGCCGCCAATATGCGTCATAAGCACATCTACTTTTTCTAATGTGAAACGTATAAATTCGGGATAAACTCTTCGAGTAGTAAAGTCATCGATATTGCCATAAACGGCACGAAACGGTTTGAGTTTTTCAAAACGTTGTGCCAACTGCAACGAGCCAATATCTCCTGCATGCCATATTTCATCGCAATCGGCAAAAAATTGCTCATATTTTTCATCCCAAAAGTTATGAGTATCGGAAAGAAGACCTATTTTTTTCATTTAATAAGAGCATATAAAGTAAAAAGTAGATACTTTTGTGCCAAACATTATTTTTTTCGGAACAAAGTTACTAATTTTACCGTAAAATACAGTTGTAAACTATTTATTCGATATGTATTACAAATTTTTTAAACGAGATATTAGCTGGCTATCATTCAACTATCGTGTTTTACTCGAAGCCAAAGACGAGCGGCTACCTATTTATGAACGTATAAAGTTTCTTTCTATCTACTCTTCCAATCTCGAAGAGTATTACAAAGTGAGGGTTTCAGGGTATCACAGTTCGTTATTAAACAGCATAAAACGAGACGAAAGCAAAGAAGAAGCTCTGCAAACATTAGAGGAAATCAATGCAATTGTTACGAAACACGAAAAAGAGTATTACCATATCTTTAATGATATGATTCTTCCGGAATTGAAACGCAACAATATCATTTTATACCAAACTCACGAGGTAGAGCCGTTTCATCGGGCTTTTGTTGAAAAATATTTCAACGAAGAGGTGTTCCCATATATGCAACCGATGATAATTCAGAAAGCTGATATACATTCGTTTATTCAAGATGGTCGTATATATCAAGTTATCAGCCTGATAAAAAAGGGGAGAAAGAGAGTCGGCGATAATTCGGGCTATACGTATGCCATTATGAAAATTCCATACACGAAAATACCTCGTTTCGTGGAATTACCGACTATAGGCGATAAACACTATATCATCTTTATCGACGATATTATAAAAGCCAATCTGACAAGCGTTTTCCCCGGTTATAAAATTGTTGATTGTTACAGCATTAAAATTTCACGTGATGCAGATTTTTCTCTTGAAAATGAAGACCAAAGAGACATTGCGGAACACATACTTCGAAAAGTACGTAAACGTAAAATCGGTGCTATAACACGTTTTCAGTACGACAAAGATATGCCCGATTATTTCCTGCAATATTTGTGCGAATCTTATGAGGTAGAGGAAGAAGAGTTGCTACCATCAGGCAAATACCTGAACCTATCCGATTTAATGTATTTACCAAATCCAATAGGCTCATCACTCAAACGGCAACTGCCACAGCCATTGAGGATTCCACAATTAGAATCAAGCAGTTCTATACTAAGAGTGTTGCGGAAAGAAGATATTCTTTTGCACTTTCCTTATCAGTCGTTTGACTATCTGCTCAGATTTTTGATGCAGGCGGCATTCGACCCGAAAGTATTGGAGATAAAAATTACTCAATATAGAGTTGCGGAAAATTCTGCCGTAATCAACAGCTTGATAAGCGCGGCGAAAAACGGGAAAAAAGTGACTGTTTTCGTTGAGTTAAAAGCTCGTTTCGACGAAGAGAACAACTACATCTCGTCTGAATTAATGCAACAGGCAGGAATAAATATTATCTACAGTTTGCCCGGACTAAAAGTACACGCAAAGTTGGCATACGTACGCAAGCGCAGTAACGATGCGGAAAACCCGATAAAAGGCTATGCATATTTAGGAACGGGTAATTTTAATGAAAAAACTGCACGTATCTATTCCGATAAAGGACTGCTGACATCAAATCAAGAGTTTATTGAAGATATTGACGAAGTTTTCAAAATTTTGGAAGGAAAACCACAAATGCACCAATTTAAACATCTGCTTATCGCTCAATTCAATATGCTTCCGGAAATACATCGATTGATTGATCAAGAAATAACAAATGTAAAGAATGGCGGTCGCGGTTATATCATCTTAAAACTGAACAGCTTAGAAGATAAAGACATGATTGCCGCCTTATATCGTGCAAGCGAAGCAGGCGTAAAAATAGATTTGATTATCAGAGGTATATGTTGCTTGATGCCAAATCAAGAGTATAGTAAGAATATTACTATTACTCGTATTGTTGATGCATATCTGGAACACTCGAGAGTGTGGTATTTCTTTAACGGCGGTAAAGAAGAGGTATATCTCACATCGGCAGATTGGATGGAGAGAAATCTGCATCGCCGTATAGAAGTAGCGTTTCCCATACATTCAGCTGAACTGAAAAAGCAGATAATTGATATTTTGATGATACAGTTGAGCGATAATCAAAGTGCCGTTTGGGTAGACGAAAATATGGAAAACATATTCAAACGAAACGAACTGCCGCCAATCAGAGCACAACAAGAGATATATAAATATTTAGAGAGAGAAACATGTAAGTAGTTTTACATGTAAAATTCCGAAATTAAGATTTAAAACACTATTTTTGCAACAACATTAGTATAAAAGAACCCGATTTATGAAAATAATAGAAAAACTTACAGCCGAAAAATTATTGAAAGTAAAAGCAGTAAAGCTACAACCAAACAATCCGTTTACTTGGGCATCGGGATGGAAATCGCCCATTTATTGTGATAACAGAAAACTATTGTCGTATCCGGAAGTGCGAGATTTCTTGAAAATACAGTTTTCTCGACTTATTTTAGAAAAATATCCGCAAACAGAAGTTATTGCCGGAGTTGCTACAGGAGCAATTGCTGTAGGAGCATTGGTCGCCGATTTGCTTAATCTGCCTTTTGTATATATTCGTTCCGCTGCAAAAGGTCATGGATTGGAGAATCTCATCGAAGGCGATTTAAAACCAAATCAAAAAGTAGTTGTGATTGAAGACCTCGTATCTACAGGCGGGAGCAGTTTGAAAGCAGTAGAGGCTATCAGAAAAAACGGCTCGGAAGTGTTGAGCATGATGGCGATTTTTACATACGGATTTCCGGTTGCCGAAGAGAGCATGAAACAAGCTGATGTAAATCTTATAACTCTTTGCAACTACGAAGCTGTTTTACAAGAGGCATTGGCGATAAACTATATAAAAGAACCTGAGCTTGTTACACTGCAAGAGTGGCGTAAAGACCCCGAAGCATGGACAAACGCATTGATTAAATACGAAAAATAATGACCGAATTTGTAAGTGATATAAAAACCATACCACACAACGACGATGTGGTATATCGGGTTTTGTCCGATTTGAGCAAGCTCGAAAATATAAAAGATAAAATACCTGAAGATAAAATCAAAAACTTCTCGTTCGATGCCGATAGCGTATCGTTTCATGTAGAGCCTATTGGAATTGTCAAGTTTATTGTGATAGAGAGAGAACCGAATAAATTGGTAAAATTCAAATCGGAAAAGTTGCCTTTCGATGTTTTCCTGTGGATACAATTGGTGCGGAAAGCCGCAAATGACACCAAACTGCGAATGACTGTGCGTGCCGAACTAAATCCATTTATAAAAGGGATGGTATCAAAACCGATGAAACAGTTGGTTGATACTGTTTCCGGTACTTTGGCAGTGTTGCCGTATGACCAGATTTAGTTTTTGTAAGAAGATTTATGTTGTGGCTTCGCGAGAGGAAGAGTTAGAGACTTGGCTAAAAGTGACTGATAAATTTAAATATTAGGCGTAAAGGCAGGGGTAAACTCTCTGTCTTTCGTTATTTTTTATAACCAAAAACAACAAAAAAGAGACCGAATCATGTTGAAGCAGAGAATGAATCCCTGTTTGTCGGGAAAACTTATCAATGGCGGTTTCTCATAAGCACCCAACTGCTGCATTGCTTTCGATATTCGGTCTCAATCACGTACTCCGGGTATGCTCATTCGCCCTCAATCTCATCGCCTTGCATTTGGACACTTCTGAAACACCTTCTTGTTTTTTTTATTAAAACATTTGTTTTGAGACAGCCTCACCCGAATCCAAAATATAATATAAACTTCTTGTGTCCTGGCTCTTATGCATCAACTCTGTCAGATATTCCTCGCAACACTGTTCATCAAACACAAATCATCACATACAACTAAAAATATTTCCCTTGCCAACTCCCTTTTTCCTCAAAACGTTTTACAATTTTGGCAGTCAATTCGTAGTTTTTCAACCCCCAATCGGGTGCGATAAGAAGCTGCTTTGGCGATTGCGATGCGAAACGGTCAATATAGATATCGGGGTTTAATCTTTCGGCAAAAGAAACACACATATCTATATACTCCGATAATTCAAACAGATGAAACGATTCCGGCTTCTGTTTGTATTCGAGAGCCATAACCGTTCCCTTGATTATTTGCAGTTGATGAAGTTTCAGGCTGGTTATCGGGAGTTGCGACAATTTATCGGCATGAGAAAGCATCTGGTTACTACTCTCGCCCGGCAATCCCAATATTAAATGTGCTCCTACCGGAATATTTTTTTCGGCTGTTTTCACAATAGCCTCAACCGATTCGTTCCAAGTGTGCTGACGATTTATCCGTTCAAGGGTTTTGTTGAGTGTACTCTCCACCCCATACTCTATAAAAACGAATGTTTCTTCTCTTTTTTCCTGAAAATAATCGAGCAAACCATCGGGCATACAGTCGGGGCGCGTACCGACTATCAAACCAACCACATCGGGATAAGAGAGAGCCTCCTCGTACAACGATATTAGCTTGTTGATTTTCCCATAAGTATTAGAATAAGACTGAAAATAAGCAATATATTTCATCGCAGGATATTTCCTCGAAAAAAACAGAATACCATCTTCCAATTGCTGTGAAACTGTTTTTGATGGCGTTCCATATCCCGGACTAAAACTTTGATTGTTGCAATAGGTACAGCCGCCACGCCCTTTTGTCCCATCACGATTTGGACAGGTTAATCCGACATTGACAGATATTTTTTGTACTTTATGTGGAAAATTCAAGGATAAATATTCGGAAAAATCTCTATATGGTCTGTTTTGGTTCATCCGGAGTGATCGATATGTCAATTAATTATAAGTTACTCTTTTTTTTGATAATGCAGGAGAAATATTATCGCTTTTTTTCGTATATTTGCTTTTTAATATAAATCGAAACAAAACATTTGCAAATATAAAAATAAAAACAAGATAAATATTAATAATTATGCCAAAAGGAATTTATAAATTACCAAAAGTACAGAATGAACCTGTTTATAGCTACGCTCCCGGTTCAGCAGAAAGAAAAGCTCTAAAAGCTAAACTTGCAGAATTGAACAAAGGCGGATTGGATATACCTATGATTATTGACGGAAAAGAAGTCCGTACAAACAAACTGTATGACATTCGTCCTCCGCACAACCATAAAAATTTGTTGGGACACTATCACCAAGGCGATAAAAATCATGTGGAAATGGCTATCAATGCTGCACTTAAAGCTAAACCGACATGGGAAGCCATGCATTGGGAAAGCCGAGCAGCTATCTTTTTGAAAGCAGCTGAACTTATTGCCGGTCCTTATCGATACGATTTTAACGCAACAACAATGATTGGACAATCGAAAAATGCTTTTCAGGCGGAAATTGATGCTGTTTGCGAATTTGTTGATTTCTTACGTTTCAACGTGAAAAATATGTACGATATGTACGCTATGCAACCCAACTCGGCTCCCGGCATCTGGAACAGAACTGTTTGGCGTCCTTTGGAGGGATTCGTCTTCGCACTAACACCGTTTAACTTTACATCCATTGCCGGAAACTTGCCCGGCGCACCTGCATTGATGGGTAATACAGTTGTATGGAAACCTTCAAAAACTGCAGTTTACTCGGCACATCTGATTATGAAAGTGTTGAAAGAAGCGGGATTGCCCGATGGCGTTATCAACTTAGTTTATGTTGGCGGACAAGATGCGGCTGATGTTATTTTCAATCACCGCGAATTTGCCGGATTACACTTCACAGGCTCAACAGGCGTATTCAACAACATGTGGGCAACCATATCTAAAAACGTATCAAAATACAAATCTTATCCACGCATTGTGGGCGAAACAGGCGGAAAAGACTACGTTATTGCCGACCATACTGCCGATGCAAAACAAGTGGCAACAGCGTTAGTACGCGGAGCTTTTGAATATCAAGGACAAAAATGTTCGGCTGCATCACGTGCTTACATACCTTCAAATATTTGGAACGATGTGAAAGCATATATGGAAGCCGATTTAGCTAAAATCAAAACCGGACCGGTAGATGATTTCAGCAATTTCGTGAATGCCGTTATCGATGAAGAATCTTTCGATAAATTGGCTAAATATATCGATGATGCTAAAAATTCGCCCGATGCAGAAGTTGTTATGGGTGGAAAGCATGATAAAACGGAAGGTTATTTTATACATCCGACCGTGATTTTAGCAAAAAAAGCCGATTATGTAACCATGCGTGAAGAGCTTTTCGGACCTGTTCTTACAATTTATGTGTATGAACCCGAAAAACTCGATGAAACAATGGATATTCTCGACGCCACAACAGACTATGCTCTTACAGGTGCTATTTTCTCTGCTGATCGTGCAACAATAGAACGTATGACTACCAGATTGACACATACAGCAGGAAACTTCTATATCAACGACAAACCGACAGGTGCTGTTGTTGACCAACAACCATTTGGTGGTGGTCGCGCTTCAGGAACAAACGACAAAGCAGGCTCTATCTTTAACTTGTTGCGTTGGGTTTCTCCACAAACAATTAAAGAGACATTTGTTCCTGCAACAGATTATATGTACCCAAATTTCTTGGAAGAGTAATAAATTAAAAGAAATAAATGCTGCAAAGTTCCGACCAAAAACAGATTTGTTCGGAACTTTGCTTATTGATTTTTTAGAGACAGGAGTATAGTGGTTGTCGATTGGTGGTGCGGGTACGGGAAGGAAACGATGGCTTTGACTTCGTTAAATAGAAACAAGACATAAGACTCTTTTAATTTACGATTTTATTTTGTAATTGGTGTCTCTTGTCATTCGGAACGAAACTTTAGCGAAGTGAAGAATCTATTTTTTAGACGCAAAATACAAGACGCAAGACCTTTAGATTTCGGAGTTACGATTAAAAACTCAATATTTATAACGCAGCGATTAGTACTGTCTTTCAGGCAGATGTTTTGAGTATGCCGTTTCCGTAAGCTGCGCTCATTCCTTGATTGCATACGGTTATGAAAATATTACCCTTCGGGTAAAGATACTCGTAATTGTAGATTTTTCTCATGTCGGAGGGATTTGTAATTCCGACTTTAGAACACGTCATTGGTAATAACGTAGCTTTTGCGAAGTGAAGAAACAATTAGATTTCTAACTTCGTTAGAAAACTCGCACCCCGTAACACGTAACGCACACATGCACCCTGTAACACGTAATAAAAAAACAACAATGAAAACAACAAATGAAGTACAACAAGATATTATTGAGGAGTTTGCATCATTTACCGACTGGATGGATAAATACGCTCTGATAATTGAGCAAGGAAATCAGTTGGAAGACTTGAATGAAAAATATAAAACTTCGGAAAATATTATAGAGGGATGCCAAAGCAGAGTTTGGTTGCACACCGAATATAAAGACGGTAAACTGTATTTCGGTGCCGAGAGCGATGCAATTATTGTAAAAGGGTTGCTGGCTTTGGTTCTGCGGGTATTTAACGGCAGAACGCCCGACGAAATTATTGCAACCGAACTGCACTTTATAAAAAAAATCGGTTTGACAGAACATCTGTCTCCTACTCGAACAAATGGGCTACTCGCGGTAATAAAACAGATAAAGTTTTATGGAATGGCTTTTAAGGCTAAGGAAGAATCGGGGAAATAGTTTTAATGATTATTCTCGCAGCAACTAATGGCTAAAAGTCAGGGTGTTGAATATATATATAGTAATTTAAAAAGACAATCGCTATCTTTACTTAAAACATTTTACATGACTTAAAAGCCATGAGTTAATAATTAAAAAAATCTCGCCTATTGATTGAATAGATTCAACAAATATTATAATAACTTATTGTTTACAGCATAGGAGATAGCACTAGAAATACTTTCTGTTTCTGTTTTTTCAAATATTTGCCGCTTGTAGTATTTTATAGTATCAATAGACTTGTGCATTGCGTTGGAAATTTCGTTCATTGTAAATCCTTGCAACGAAAGACTTAAAACATTTTTTTCATACTCGCTCAACGTTATACTTTGACACTCATTGAACTTTTTTGTACTTAGGTCGAATTGTAGGTATTCACTTTTGCCTTTACGTATGATTTTGATATTACCCATGCTAGCGCTTGATGATAGTGATACAACACAAAGAGCTAACCATATTTTACCATCTTGCGTTAATTGCATTGGTGTGAGTTTATGATTTATCCCAGATTCCTATCGCGTAATCTGGGTTGAATTTAAGTCTGATAAGAAATGTTTATTTTGGAACTCAAATAACTTCAATGATATTAGTGTCAGATAAACGGTATGATTATTTTGGTTTTAGTTGCCGGTTTTATGTTTTGATGAATTTGAAGTTGTCCCTTTTCGTTAAAAAATGTACACAAAAAAAGAGTTGACTCCTTTCTTGGGAGTCTCTTTTTAGTATAGTATTTTAATCAAAGGTACAAACCGACTCAAATCGGTTAATCCCTATTTACGGCTTTGCAGTTGTGTCGATTTCTCTGATTTTCTTGAAAAGATCAGATGCAAAAACAAACTCATTCAGAGCTTCATTATCGGTATTCATCACTTCCGATTTATTTCCTTCCCAAGCTTTTATGCCTTCGTTTAAGAAAATAATATTATCCCCGATATTAATTACCGAGTTCAAATCGTGTGAAACAACGATAGAGGTTATTCCATAATCTTTGGTAATATCTAAGATAAGCTCGTCTATCAATTGTGCTGTTTTCGGGTCGAGTCCGGAGTTTGGCTCATCGCAAAATAGGTAGCGCGGATTCATCGAAATGGCACGGGCAATGGCTACCCTTTTCATCATACCGCCACTTATCTCCGATGGATATAAATCGGCAGCATTAGACAGATTTACTCTTTCTAAACAGAATTCAGCACGTTTTCGGCGTTCTCTTTTGTTTTTTCGAGAAAACATATCAAGCGGGAACATAACGTTTTCGAGTACCGTTTTCGAATCAAACAGAGCTGAACCTTGAAAAAGCATCCCTATATCGCGACGCAACAATATCAACTCTTTCGGTTTTAAATCCTGAATATTCTTTCCGTCAAATATTACGGTACCCGATGTCGGTTTGATTAATCCTACAATACATTTCATCATTACTGTTTTTCCGGATCCGCTTCGCCCGATAATCATATTAACAGCTCCCTGCTTCATTGAAGTAGAAATGTTGTCGAGAACAACTCTACCTTCAAACTCTTTAACTAAATTAACTACTTCTATCATCCGCCAATATCTTCACTAAACTGATTAAGCCATTACTAATTGAGTAAACATTAAGTCGGTAAGCAAAATAAGAATATTGTTAATCACTATAGAGTTGGTACTGGCCATACCCACTTCTGTAGCTCCTCCTTTTACTCTATATCCGTGAAAAGCCGATACCGAAGCAATAATAAATCCGTATATCATAGATTTTGCAATCGATGTCCAAATAAAATACTCTTTAAAATAGAACTGAAGACCGTAAATGTACATCTCAACTGTTGGTGTGCGTGTCAATACACAAATAGCGTAACCGCCAACCAATGCAAGAAACATACTGAAAACTACCAAAACCGGCATAAAGAATACAAAAGCTGTTATTTTAGGCAGAATAAGATAGTTAGGAGCATTAACTCCCATTATCTGCAAAGCATCTATCTGTTCGGTAATACGCATGGTGCCTATTTCCGAAGCGATATTTGAACCAACCTTTCCAGCTAACAACAAACAGAGCATTGTAGATGACATTTCAAGCAATATTATCTCTCTCGAAACGAAACCAATAGTAAAACCCGGTAAAAATGGCACGACAAGATTAACGGCTATTTGCATAACCATAACAGCACCGATAAAAAATGATATTATCATTACCAACCAAATAGAATTTACACCGAGTTTATAAGTCTCTTTCACTAATTCTTTAAAAAACTCGCGGAATCTATCCGGCAGGGCTAACGTCTCTTTCATTAACAAAACGTATTCCCCTATATCCTCAAATGAGCTTATTAATCTCATAATAACAGTTTCAAAATATCTTTGCAAAGATAAGCAATGTTTTGTAGTTACGGAAAATGTTTTCGTTTTAGTGATGAGTTTTCTATAAATTTGTAAATTTGCATTATGGATGAATATTTCGATAAAGATTTAGGAGAAATAATTATAAAAAAGGACGGAAGAAAGAGAAGATGTTGTATTAAAAGATTGGACAAACACTTTCTTATGACCATTCCTACAAGTTTTCCCCTAAAGGAAGTACCTAAAATAATTGAAGATAATAAGCAGAATATATCGAAGCTCACTCCGATAACCACACCTATTATCGATGAAAATAAAAAAATAGAGACACTTACATTCTATGTCAAGATTATAAGAACATCCTTGTTTGATGAAAAAATAAAAATGATACTTGACAACCGAGTATTAAAGATATCTGTTCCCGATTCTGTTGATATTAAGGGCGATAACGTTCAGAAAAAGATTCGCAAAATGATTAAAGATACTCTTCGTAAAGAAGCAAAACGAGTATTGCAAAAAAAGACTATGGATTTTGCAAATAAATTAGGGGTAGAGGTCACACGGGTTAAAATTAATAGCAGTAAAGGCAGATTAGGTAGTTGTTCAAATATGGGAGTTATCAATTACTCTCTTTATCTTATGTTTTTGAGCGAAAGATATATCGACTATATAGTACTTCACGAGTTGGCTCACAGAATAAACATGAGCCATGACGACAATTTTTGGAATCTACTTTCCGAATTTTGCGGAGAAGATGCAAGATTGATACGTGAAAAGATGAAACAAGATGCATCGAAAACAGAAATTACGGTGCTTGATTGATCGATAGTCGAAAATTTGTGTTACGATACAAATTTTAAACTTTGGGGGTGAGACTTAGCTTAAATCCGTATCTATTTTTCTGAAAATTTTTGTTGGTCAGTAGTGTAAAAGCAGTTGCCTAAAGAGTTTATGCTCTGACGCCAATCATACCTGCTATTTCAGTGAAATTTGGTTTGAATGATACACTTTCGGCAATGATGGAAAGCATGAGCCTTAATTTTCGTGTAGTTCCTGCATTAAGAATGGCATATTATGGTATATCTGTGTACAATGTATGTACAATAATTTGTTCCAAGCGTATATTTATCATTGCTGTCCGATAAATATTTTTATCTTACTCTGAATTTATTTTTAGTAAACGATTTCAAAAATTATTTGGGATAGAGGCGGTGTCTCATAAGCGCCCAACTGTTGGGTTGCATTCGATATTCGGTCTCAATAACGTATTCCGAGCACGTTTATTCGTCCTCAATATCAGCGACTTGCATTTAGCAGCTTCTGTAACACTTTCTTGTTTTTTTTATTAGAATATTTGTTTTGAAGCACCTCCGATTTTCATAACCGTATGCAATCTGCTCCCTACTATTATGGGGCTTGCATGCGGTTATGGAAATTTCGCCTATCCAGGCGAAAAAGTGTTTTTTTATCGTACAGCAATGATTTTTTTCAAATATGCGCAGATTGCACAACCAAACAAGCCATATTTTAAAATAAAGCTCAACGAGTAGTGTTTTTTTCGAATTAAGCTGCCGAAAAATCAAACACTTCAATATCTTTTTTTGAAAGGATTGTATTATAGGATTTTAAAGTACACCCGGCGGGAATCGAACCCACATCGTCGGAACCGGAATCCGATATTCTATCCATTGAACTACGGGTGCAAAACAGAGTTATTTGAATGAATGCTTATCCCATTTCAGGGTATAAGTTTGATTTTTTATAAATGATTCAACATCGGGCAATTGAGACTCTGATAAATAATTTTTATAATCGAGAGTCAATGCCAAATCATTTGAATTGCTAACAAACTCCGCCCAAACAGGATAAATATCGGGCAAAGATACGGCAAAATTATATTTTTCCGAATTTTTTGTTTCCGTATTAAAGAAAATATCGGGAGATAGTTCCGGCAGGTACAATTTTGTGTCAATCTGTTGCCACTCGGCATTATAAAAGCTAATATTGCTATCACATACTTTTGAGCAAACAGTCTTGATTACACAAATAACGAAACCGTTGTCTGCTGTTGGTAACAACTTTATTTGAGTAGTACCCACGTTTGATGTTTTTAATTTAAGGTAATCGGATGTATGTTTTAGTTTTTCTATTTTTCCTAAACTATATGGAATTATCGTTGTACCGGTATCAACCAAAAGCATTGTTCGATTATCTTCCGAAAAACCCGGTAAAATATGTTGTGGCATATTCTTGAAAACATTGTTTATGTTCTGAGCATATAAATTGCTTAAATAAATAGCCAACACGATTATAAAAATTGATTTTTTCATCATCAAATAAATACTAAATGATAGTTTGCTTTATTAATATAAAGTGGCAAAGTTACATTTTTTAATCGGAATAATAACAAAAAAGCCGTCCATGTTATTGGACGGCTTAACTTTTTTACAAAAGTCTATAGCTTAGTTAGCTGGAACTTCTTCTGCAGCTTGTGCCAAAGTGTCAGCAGCTGCCATTGCGATGCTGTCTGCTATACGAGCTTCTTCTTGTGCAATGCTGTCAAGTCTTGCTACTTCTGCTAGGCTGTCAGCTTTTGCTTTTTCTGCTTCAGCTTGTTTGTTTGTGCAAGATGCAAATCCGATAGTAGCAACTACTGCTACGAAAAGTAATACTTTTTTCATTTTTTCCAATAATTTTTTATACGATAGTAAATAATTGTTTATAAAAACAGTGCAAAGATACACGTTTTTTTGTTCAACAGCATTTTTTTTTGAAAAAGTAGAGTTAAATAGAGTTAATTTACCCCAAATTTACCATGTTTTTTACGATTTAACATGTTTTTGTCGATGAAATATACAGTTTTTTAGGAAATAATAAGCCCTATTTGGCAATTTATTGAAACAATAAAAGACCGCAAAATTAACTTTAAACCGTAAAATAGGCGTAATTACAAAGATTTTCAAACATATTTTCCATTATCTAATTTAATTCTTTAAATTTGCAGAATATAATATTAAAACATAGCTAAAAGTATGAAAATAAAACCTACACTGTTTGTTCTTGCAGCGGGCATGGGTAGTCGATACGGCGGACTAAAGCAATTGGACGGATTAGGTCCAAACGGAGAAACAATAATGGATTACTCCATTTATGACGCGATAAATGCAGGTTTTGGAAAATTAGTATTCGTAATTCGTAAATCATTTGAAGATGATTTTCGTGAAAAAATAGTCAAAAAATATCAGTCGAAGATAGATGTTACTCTGGTCTTTCAAGAGTTTGACAAACTTCCCGAAGGATTTACTCCAGATCCCGAAAGAGTAAAGCCTTGGGGTACAAATCATGCAGTGATGATGGGCGAAGATGTTATAAATGAACCTTTTGCTGTGATTAATGCCGATGATTTTTATGGTCGCGAAAGCTTTCAATTGTTGGCTGATTTCTTAAGTGTATTGCGTGACAGCACAAACAGATATTGTATGGTTGGCTACAGAGTGGGTAACACGTTATCGGAAAGCGGAACAGTGGCACGCGGAGTATGTGAAACCGATGCCGACAACAATTTAACAGGAGTTGTAGAGCGTACACAAATTATGCGTATAGACGGAAAAGTAAATTATAAAGATGATAACGATAATTGGATTACAATTCCTGAAAATACTCCTGTTTCTATGAATATGTGGGGTTTTACACCCGATTATTTCGCCTATTCGAGACAATTCTTTATCGATTTTCTCAATGACAATGCAAATAATTTAAAAGCAGAGTTCTATATACCAAAAGTGGTAAACGATTTGATTGAAGAGGGTAAAGTAACTGTGAAACTTCTCGATACACCATCGAGTTGGTTCGGCGTAACTTATGCTGACGACAGAGAAACGGTTGTGTCAAAATTAAAGAAATTGGTTGATGATGGTGTTTATCCTTCACCCTTGTGGTAATAGACTTTGATTTTTGCAGAAGCTCTATATCAAAAGAAATGCACATTACTGAGTTGTCATTCAGAACGAAACTTTTGGCGGAGAGAAGAATCTATTTTTATAGAACAAAGAGCAAAAGACTTTTTTATTTAAGATTGTATATTTTCTTCGTTCATCGGACAACCGGTTTCCGACAAAAAGGTTAGATTTCTCGCTTCGTTACTAATGACGTGTTCTAAAGTCGGGATTGCAAATCCCTACGGCGTGAGAATTTTGCGAGCTTAGCGATATTTCTTTGTGCTCTTGGCGTGAAACAAAGTGTATATAAAAATAGAATTCTCCCTTTGTTCGAAATGACAGAGTAGTAGTGTATTAGCCCAAATATAAAGCTAAAGACCAATAGCCGTTTAACATGATAAAAGGACTTACAATTTTAGACAATAAAAAATTCATACTATGTGGATTGACGTGGTAATTATTCTTTTACTGATATTGCTCAATGGTTTTTTTGCATTGTCTGAAATTGCTGTGGTCTCTGCAAAAAAATCGAAACTCGAAACCGAGCAAAAAAAAGGTAATCGAGGAGCAGAAAAAGCATTAAAACTAAAATCCGCTCCCGATAATTTTCTTTCATCGGTTCAGGTAGGGATTACACTTATAGGTATTATAAACGGTGCATACGGAGGACAGGTTTTTGCAAAATATCTGACACCGATATTCGAAAGAATTTATTTTACAGCACCATTTGCCGATGCTATATCTATAATTATCGTGGTGGTTTTAATAACATATATTTCAATTGTTATAGGTGAATTAGTGCCTAAAACTATCGCTCTGAACAAACCGGAAAAAATGGCGATTATTATTTCACGACCAATTCACGCCATTAGCATTGTTTTTTATCCGTTTGTAAAACTGTTGGCAGGCTCAACAACTCTCTTTAATAAGATAATCGGTATAAAACCAACGGAAGATGTTATTTCCGAAATGGAATTAAGAGCCTTGCTCAAAACTGCATCAAAAGAGGGGGTGATAGAAAAAGAGGAGAATATTATTCATGAACAGGTATTCTATTTCTCAGACAAAAGAGCACGGCATCTGATGACTCATCGCACCGATGTGGAGTGGATAGATATTTCAAAGCCAAAATCCGAAATTATAGAAGATATACTGCAAACCCGTCATAGCAAAGTTTTGGTTTGTAATAAAATAATTGACGAGTTTATCGGTACTATCTCTGTAAAGGAGTTGATTTCTAAACTGTATGGCAAGCAGGAGGTTAATATAGATGAGTTTATTCGCGAGCCGCTTATCGTTCCATCAACGCTAAGAGCACAAAAAGTGCTTGGTATGTTTAAAAATAATCATGTTTTTATAGCTGTAGTGGTAGATGAGTACGGTAGCTTGGATGGTATTATAACTCTGCACGATATTATTGAAAATTTGGTCGGAACAATACCTAACGAGAGTGAAATAGAGGAACCAGATATTTTTATGCGCAATGAAAATTCGGCTCTTGTAAACGGAGAGGCTCCAATAGAGGTTCTCACATTATTTATCGATGATTTTATAATAGATTTTGACGAGATACATTACTCTACCGTTGCTGGATTTGTATTGTCGCATATCAATAAAATACCGCAGGTGGGCGATGTTTTTGAGTATGATAATACTATTTTTGAAATTGTAGATGTAGATGGCAATAAGATAGATAAAGTGATGGTAACTAAAAAAGAGACTAAAGACGAAGATGTTTTTTAGTTCATGAGTCCTTATCAAAATAAGTAAAGAAAACTTCATCTTTCAACATAATAAAAGAGAGCTATATGAATAATTACAGCAAATCAGGATTGCAAAAAGAGGCTTTTAAGACAACAATAGAGAATAAAATTACTGATTTATACATCCTTTCAAATAAGCGTGGAGCTGAGGTTGCCGTTACAAATTACGGTGCCAAAATCGTTTCGTTGACGGTGCCCGATAAAGACGGCAATTTTGTTGACGTTGTTACCGGACATCCATGTATAGAAGAGTATATTAGGTCTGAAGAACCATATTTTGGAGCTGTTTGCGGTAGAACTTGCAACAGAATAGCCAAAGGCAGGTTTACACTAAACGGTAAAGAGTACAAACTTGCCGTGAATAACGGTCCAAATTCGCTTCACGGAGGGATAAAGGGTTTTAATGCCGTTATTTGGGATGTGAAAAAAGTTACCCAAAACAGTATTGAACTACACTATCTTTCGCCCGATGGCGAAGAGGGATTCCCCGGTAATCTGTCGGTAACGGTAATTTACACGCTAACCGAAGATAATTCGTTGGATATAAGATATAAAGCAATTACAGATAAAGATACTATTGTAAATCTTACAAATCACTCCTATTTCAATCTTTCTGGCCAAGGAGATTCTTATATCGGCGACCATATACTTACACTCAATGCCGATAAATATTTACCAACCGATGATACAGCCATACCGTACGGCGATGCCGAGTCGGTAAAAGGCACTCCGATGGATTTTACCACACCGCATACCATAGGCGAGCGAATTAACGAAGATTTCGAGCAGTTGCATTTTGGTAAAGGTTACGACCATACATTTGTGTTGAATAAGAAATCTAATAACGAATATTCGCTCGTCGGCGTTTGTGAGTCGCCGAAAACGGGAATAAAAATGGAGATGTTTACAACTGAGCCGGGTGTTCAAATGTACACGGGCAACTGGATGACGGGCAATTTTGTAGCAAAAAACGGACATCGTTATCCTGAGCGTTCGGCAGTATGTTTCGAGATGCAACATTTTCCCGATAGCATAAATAAGCCCGATTATCCTTCGGTAATTTTAAAAGTGGGTGATATTTTTGAATCGAGAACGACATATAAATTTAGTGTGATATAATTCTTTTTTTTTTTTTAACAATAATAAAAATTTTCAATTATGAATACAACAGCAAAAAAAACTAATTATTTGTTACCGATAATTATGATGATTGCTCTATTCGGTATGATTTCATTTGTTACCGGATTGGCAAACCCGATGGGTGTAATTGTTAAAAATCAATTTACCACATCAAACTTTATGTCCACACTCGGATATTTTGCCAATTTTATCGCTTACGCGTTTATGGGCTATCCGGCAGGACAGATGCTGCAGAAAATAGGTTATAAAAAAACGGCACTTTGGGCAATATTTCTCGGTTTTGCCGGTGTTGGTATTATGGTTTTGTCGGGAGAATTTAGCAGCTTCCTTATATATCTGGTAGGAGCTTTCGTGGCAGGATTTTCTATGTGTATGCTCAATACGGTAGTAAACCCGATGCTTAATACTCTCGGTGGAGGTGGCAATAAAGGAAATCAATTGATACAAGTCGGCGGTTCATTCAACTCATTGATGGCTACTATTGTTCCGGTATTAGTAGGATATTTAATCGGTAGCAACGTTGCCGATGCCAATATTACCGACGCATATCCTGCACTGTTTCTTGCAATGGGTATTTTTGCTCTTGCCTTCATAGTTTTATTTTTTGTTTCTATTCCGGAGCCAAGCCTGTCTGTCAGTAAGGCAAAAGCTAAGTATGAGCATAGTCCGTTTGCTTTCCGTCACTTTGTGTTAGGAGCTGTGGCTATTTTCTTATATGTGGGTATTGAAGTTGGAATCCAGATGTTTATCAATCCTTTTATGACAAGTTCCGCAGCCGAAGGCGGATTAGGTTATGAGCCTACTATTGCCGGTTCGGTTGTCGGTACTTATTGGTTTTTGATGCTTATCGGACGATTGATAGGCGCATCTGTAGGTGGAAAAGTGTCAAGTAAAACAATGCTAACTGTTGTGTCAATTGTCGGTATAATATTTGTTTTATTGTCAATTTTTACTCCTGTTACTAAAATGGCAAGTATGCCTGTATTTCAGTCAGATATATCATTCGGAATAGTTCAAATACCTGTAAGTATTATCTTCCTTGTATTATGCGGATTGTGTACATCGGTTATGTGGGGCGGAATTTTTAATCTTGCAGTAGAAGGATTGGGTAAATATACGGAAGCCGCTTCAGGATTTTTTATGGTAATGGTAATGGGTGGTGGAGTAGTGCCGGCAATTCAAGGTGTATTTGTCGATAGTATCGGGTACATCAATAGTTATTGGGTAATTATTATTGGTTTGGTATTCTTGCTCTACTATGCACTTATAGGCTCTAAAAATGTGAATACCGATATTCCGGTAACCGATGAACAATAGAATTTAAAACCTGTTACTGAGAAGTTTTATTTTAGAAATAGAAGAAAAATGACAAGAGAACAAATAATTAAAATTTATAACGATAAGTTTGGTAATGAAGCTCCTGAAGTTTACACATCTCCCGGACGTGTTAATTTAATCGGCGAACATACCGACTATAACGGAAGTTTTGTTTTTCCCGGAGCGATTGATAAGGGCATGATTGCTGCTATTCGCTTGAACGGAACTGATAAAGTGCGTGCTTATGCCGTTGACTTGGACGAGTCTTCTGAGTTCGGATTTAATGAAGAGGATTTGCCTAATGAAGGTTGGGCAAAATACATTTTCGGTGTTTGTCGCGAAATTATTAAGAGAAACGGCAAACTCCAAGGTTTTGATACCGCTTTCGCCGGCGATGTGCCGTTAGGTGCCGGAATGTCTTCATCGGCAGCATTAGAAAGCACTTTTGCTTTTGCTCTGAATGATATGCTGCGCCTTGGAATAGACAAGTTTGAACTGGCTCGTATCGGACAAGCTACCGAGCACAATTACGTGGGAGTAAAATGCGGAATAATGGACCAATTTGCTTCGTTGTTCGGCAGGGCAGGGCATTTAATCCGTTTGGATACCAAAACAATGGAGTTTAATTACTTTCCGTTCAATCCTAAAGGATATAGATTGGTGTTGCTCGATACTGTGGTGAAACACGAATTGGCATCATCGGCATACAACAGACGTCGCGAGTCGTGTGAACGTGTGGTTAAAGCCATTCACGACAACGGCAATCCCGATGTTCGGTTTTTACGTGATGCGACAATGGAGCAACTCAATATCGTAAATAATAAAGGTTTGATTTCCGGAGAAGATTACATGCATGCAAAATATGTGATTGAAGAGACACAACGTGTTTACGCCGTTTCTGATGCATTGGAAAGAGGCGACTACGAAACCGTGGGCGAAAAAATGTATGAAACACATCACGGAATGAGCAAGCTGTACGAAGTTAGCTGCGAAGAGCTCGACTTCTTGAATGAT
This sequence comes from Bacteroidota bacterium, assembly GCA_041846575.1. Lineage (GTDB taxonomy): Bacteria > Bacteroidota > Bacteroidia > Bacteroidales > Dysgonomonadaceae > JBGZFC01. Next base: position 26,728 of record JBGZFC010000026.1, on the reverse strand, counting down.
GTCGCTCGTGAACACGGAGTTACCGGTTCGCGCGTAATGGGAGGCGGTTTTGGCGGCTGTACAATTAATTTAGTGAAAGATGAACTGTATGATTCGTTTATCGAAGATGCTAAAATGCAATTCAAAGAAAAATTCGGACGTGAACCCAAAGTGTACGATGTGGTAATCAGCGATGGAGCACGTAAACTATAATCTGTTTTTGCAACGAGCAGAGCAGATTAAAAGATTTTAGATATAGGCAGTTTCAACAGTATAAACAGCATTATTTATAGAGACGTGGCATGCCGCGTCTCTTCTGTTTTTCATCCTCAATCACAAGTTGCCAACCACAATAAAAATCATCGTATTATAAAAACTTATCTCTTATTTAAAACAATTATAAATAATAAACACTGAAAATGTAGTTTCTTACGTTAAAAATTTGTTTCTTTGTACTCTTGTTATTTCATATAAATTTATGTTACTTTCAGAATTACAAACAGGAGAAAAGGCATATATAGTAAAAGTTAGGGGTTCAGGGGCTTTTCGTAAACGTATCTTAGAGATGGGATTTGTTCGCGGACAAGAGGTTACGGCTATTCTTAATGCACCGCTAAAAGACCCTATTAAATATGGAATAATGGAATACGAGGTTTCGTTGCGTCGTAGCGAAGCCCTGTTGATTGAAGTGTCGAAAGAAAAAAGGGATGTTTCTTTCGATAACTTGCGTACAATCAACCATAACAATATATCCAGAGTTGAGAAACATTATTTAAAATCTTGTAAAAGAGAAGACAACTCTCGTACTATTGCCGTGGCATTGGTCGGAAACCCCAATGCCGGTAAAACTTCTATTTTTAATTTTGCTTCCGGTGCACATGAACATGTCGGTAATTACAGCGGTGTTACCGTTGAATCGAAGATTGGCATGATGCGACATAAAGGCTACACCATTAAGTTGGTGGACTTGCCCGGTACTTACTCGCTCTCTGCCTATTCGCCCGAAGAGCTTTATGTTCGTAAATATATAGCGGAAGAGAGTCCCGATATTATTATCAATGTTGTTTCGGCTTCTACTTTGGAACGTAATCTATATCTCACTACCGAGTTGATAGATATGGATGTGCCTGTTGTTGTGGCTCTCAATATGTACGATGAGTTAAAAGAGAGCGGTCGCAAGTTCGATTACAAAACTTTGGGTGGTATGCTCGGTATCCCTTTTGTGCCTACAGTGGGACGAACCGGAGAGGGTATTCCTCAGTTACTCGATAAGATTATAGAGTTGTATGAAGCTCCTGCAGAAAGAAGAAAAGATGAGGTGAAAATACCTTACGGGCGAGTGATGGAGAAGTCAATCGCCGTGATACAGAATGAATTACAGGCAAAAAATATTGTAATTCCTGAAATGTCATCCCGATATGTCAGTATCAAAATGTTGGAAAAAGATAAGGATATTGATGAAATACTTCGACAAAATCCAAAGGCTGCAGAATTGGAGACGATTTGCGATAAAGAGCGACAGTATATAGAAAAGATGTTGCAGGAAGACCCCGAATCTGCTTTTACCAATGCTCGTTATGGTTTTATTGCAGGCGGACTTAAAGAGACATTGACCGAAAAAACCAAGTTTTCGGAAAATACTCGTTTGCTCGACGCCGTTTTGACAAACAAATATGTCGGATTCCCACTATTCTTTGTATTTCTGTGGATAATGTTTGAGGCGACTTTCCGATTGGGAGCCTATCCTATGGAGTGGATAGAAAACGGCGTGGGTTGGCTCGGCAATATGTTTCGTGTACAGATGCAGGAAGGAGTTCTGAAAGATTTAATCATTGATGGTATAATTGGTGGGGTAGGAGGTGTTATCGTTTTCTTACCCAATATAGTAATTCTCTATCTCTTTATATCCTTTATGGAAGATTCGGGCTATATGGCTCGTGCCGCCTTCATTATGGATAAAGTAATGCACAGAATCGGGTTGCACGGCAAGTCGTTTATCCCGCTTATTATGGGATTTGGATGTAATGTTCCTGCTATTATGGCTACCCGCACCATTGAAAGTAGAAATAGCAGATTGATAACAATGCTTATCGTGCCGTTTATGTCGTGTAGTGCACGACTTCCGGTGTATCTGCTTTTCGTGGGAGCATTTTTCCCGCGACATGCAAGTTTTGTGTTGATGGGTTTATATCTGTTTGGCATTTTATTAGCCGCTATAACAGCACTTTTTCTTCGCAAATATTTAGTTAAAGGAGAAGATACGCCATTTGTTATGGAGTTGCCGCCTTATCGTATGCCTACGCTCAAATCAGTATTTATTCACATGTGGGACCGTTCGTGGCAATATCTGCGTAAGATAGGGGGAATTATTCTTTTGGCTTCAATAATAATTTGGTTTTTGGGATATTTCCCGCGAAATACGGAGCATGAACAGATGTTTGAAAATCGAGTGATAGAAATCAATAACCTTACTGTAGATAATAATGAAAAAGAGAAATTGCTGAATGAGGTTGAACGTTTAAGAAATACCTCCCATCAAGAAAACTCTTATATAGGAAAGCTTGGAAAATTTGTTGAGCCGGTAATGCGTCCATTGGGTTTCGATTGGAAAATATCGGTTAGCTTGCTTTCGGGAATGGCGGCTAAGGAGATTGTAATAAGTACATTAGGAGTGCTGTTTACAGGCGATGTAGAAGACCAGCAATCGTTACAAACTCGATTAAAACAAGAGGTTTATATCGATGGCTCTCCTGTTTTTACGCCGATTGTTAATATAGGATTTTTGCTTTTTGTACTTATCTACTTTCCGTGTATTGCCACTATTGCCGCGATAAAAGAGGAATCGCACTCATGGCGTTGGGCTTTGTTTAGTGTGTTTTATTCCACGGGTTTGGCGTGGGTGGTCGCTTTTTTGGTTTATCAAATAGGTAGTTTGTTTATAGCTTAACATTGCTCTGCATATAGTAAATAAGGTTTTTTGAGTTACGAGTTGCTTGTTTTTTATGGGATAGGAGACGACGGCTGTGCCTTTGTTATAATAGACACAAGATGTAAGAATCAAGATGCAAGACTTTTTTTGTTTTCAATTTTCGATTTTCTCTTTAATCGGAGGGATTTGTATTCACGATTTTCCGAAGAAAAGCACATTGCGATAACAAAAGATGCATTGTGCTTATACGGAAGATGGGTGGCAATACGGTTTGAAACCGCAATGACCTCTTTGCGACCTTTGCGCTTTTCTTAGCGTCCTTCGCGTGAAACAATATGAATTAATATTTCTGTACTCTGTAACTTGTGGATGCAAGAATTGACGTAACTACAAAAATATTGCTACTCTGTAGCATTTAATACAGTGATAATAATATCGGTTTCTTAGTTAGTTTAATTTATTAGTTTTGTAATTATGGATATACAGTTGATAATAGTTATTTTAATTGGCATTGTAGTTGCTGCTGTAGTGGTATATAAGGTTTATCGGCTCTTTTTTGTAAAGGACGATACGGCATCATGCTGTAGTGGTTGTTCGAGTTGTGCATTAGCCGACAAATATAAGAAAAGAGAAAATTGTAGGTAAAATCATCACTATCCTATAAATATTTTCATTTTACTCTGAAATGATTTATAGTAAACGATTTTAAGACTATTAGAGATAGAGGGCTTGGAAAACCCAATTTTCATAAACGTATGTAATCCCGACGTTATATCGGGAGCAGTTTACGGTAGAAATAATGCTTAGAAACCTTTCAGCCCGAAGAGGCTGTACTTTTATAAAGTTCTTCCTGTACCGAAGAATTTTTTGAGTTTTTCAAGCAGAGTCTGTACGTTTATTGCTAACCGCAAGCTGCTCCGCTACGTGCTAAGGCATGATTCTATCGTGTGGTATTATTTATCACGCGAAAAGATTCGCACCTTTAGTGAGGTTGTGGAAATTTCGCCTATTCAGGCGATAAAGTGTTTTTTTCGGAGAGCAATGATTTTTATTTTATAATTTTTAACTCTTAATTTTTAACTCCACCTACTTCCTCACATCCACACCCCACATCAATTTATCGCGAAGTGTTTCGAAGAAAGTGTGACCAACACGTGTTACCACATTCAATACAAAATCTGCTTTTTCTATCTCTATTACACTGTTTTCACTGAAAATTTTTGACTGTCCGTCGAGCGAAACCAAAAAATTGTGGCTTCGGCTCTCGATTGTCAGTCTGATTTTGCTGTTGTCACCAATAACCAAAGGTCGCGAAGTTAGGTTGTGTGGAGAGATAGGCGATAAGATAAAACTTGGCGAGTTTGGCACAAGTATCGGACCGCCCACACTCATAGAGTAGGCTGTAGAACCACTTGGCGTTGCAATTATCAGTCCGTCGGCTTGATAGGATGTAAGGAAATCGTCATCAATAAAAGCGTGAATTGTCATCATAGATGAAGTATCTTGTTTCATTACGGCAACTTCATTAAGTGCTGTAGTGTTAAATTCGGGTTCGAGCGAGGTGTTGGTCGCATTCAATTTGAGTAGCGACCGCTTTTCAATAATATAATTGCCTTGCTCAATCTCTTGCAATGTGGCTTCAACATCCGAAAAATTGATAGCTGCAAGAAAACCCAATCGCCCCGTATTTATTCCTAAAATCGGGATGCCTGAATTGCCGACAGTTGCAGCCGTACGCAAAAAAGTACCGTCACCGCCAACACTAATAGCCATATCAACCGCAGGTAGCGTGTCAAACAACGTGCAGAATTTTATCAACTTGTTACGAGAGTTTGAACTAAGCGATTCGAAAAAAGTTCCGGATATATAAAGAGTCAATCCGTACTTATCTATTAGATAACATACGTCCAATACCTGTTGTTCGGCGCTCTCTGTTCTGTCGGGGAAGATGCTTCCTATAAGTGCTATTTCCATTTTATTTGCCTGATAATGTTTTACATGTCAAGATAAAACAGCAACTCATCCAAACGCTCTTTATGAGTGTCGGTAATGGTGCCATCTTTCATATAATAGTATAAAATATCATAATTAAATCGTTCAAGCCCCATCATCACCATGCTTAAGTCTTGTATATTGAGTTTGATGCAAACCAATAGAGATGTGCCTTCCGCGATGGGTAGCACGAAGAGGCTCATTATTTTGGCGCTGTTGCTTTCTACAATTCTTGCAATATCGGTAAGAGAGTAGTCGGCAAGCGGAACTTGCAGAATAATAAGAGAATTTTCAGCATTCGAGAGTTCGAAAAACTGGTCAACCGTAATTGTTGTTGATAACTTCTCAAGTTCTTTTCCTATAAATTTTTTCACGTTAATTTTTAAAGTCGTTATTTCGTATTAATTTTGTATCGTCTTACAAAGATGAGAAAATTTTAATTGATATTCATCTTTATCTCGAGATTAATTTAAAAGTATCAGAATATTTAAAACAGAAATTTTAAAAAATGACGAAGTTAAGCGTAAATATTAATAAGGTAGCAACAATAAGAAATGCACGCGGTGGAAATTTGCCAAATGTTGTACAAGTGGCAATCGATTGTCAGGATTTCGGTGCGGAAGGTATTACCGTGCATCCAAGACCTGATGAAAGACATATACGTTATGCCGATGTGTATGATTTGAAACCAAAGGTTATAACCGAGTTTAATATTGAAGGAAATCCCACGCCGGAGTTTATGTCTTTGATAAAAAAAATAAAACCTACACAGGTAACATTGGTACCTGATGCACCCGATGCTATCACTTCCAATGCCGGATGGGACACAATTACGCACAAAGATTTTCTTACGGACATAGTTGGCGAAATACAATCTTTAGGAGTAAGAGCTTCTATTTTTGTAGATCCCGCCCCCGAAATGATAAGTGTGGTGTCACAAATCGGTGCTGATAGAATTGAGCTATATACCGAGCCGTATGTCAATATGTATAAAATAGATAGAGAAAAAGCCATTGCTCCATACATAGAAGCTGCTACACTTGCCAAGAAGATAGGATTAGGCGTAAATGCCGGACACGACTTGAATTTGAAGAATCTCAATTATTTATACGTAAATATTCCTTGGCTTAAAGAGGTCTCTATCGGTCATGCGCTTATCTGCGATGCTCTCTACATGGGATTAGAAAAAACAATTAAAGCCTATAAAAATTGTTTAAAACCGACCGAAAGTATGGAATAATAGCATATTGTGCTTATCTTTACGATTCAATTTCAATGATATAATTTTGAATAGATGAATTTATTACAAATTACTCAACCGGTTTACGACTCGTTGCAACAGGCACAACAGGCAATTGCAACCTCATTAGAACCGACAGCGCCCGAAACTATAAGTGCTTTCGAATTGGCACAAAAAGGCGGATGGATAATGATAGTTCTTGCAGTTCTGCTTCTATTGGCAATTTACGTGTTGATAGAGAGGACTTTGGTTATTCACAAAGCAGGTAAGGAAGACGCATCGTTTATGAATAGAATAAAAGATTACATTCATGATGACAAAATTGATGCAGCTGTTAACCTTTGCAGAAATTCAAATACACCTTCGGCAAGAATGGTGGAAAAAGGTATCGCCAGACTTGGACGTCCAACAGCAGATGTAATGTCGGCTATCGAAAATCAAGGGAATATTGAAATTTCTAAATTAGAAAAAGGGCTTCCCATAATGGCAACTACCGCATCGGGTGCGCCTATGATTGGTTTTCTTGGTACGGTTACAGGTATGGTGAAAGCCTTTATGAGCATGGCAAGTGCCGGAGCTAATGTGGACGTAACTGTTTTGTCAACAGGTATCTACGAAGCTCTTGTAACCACAGTTGGTGGTCTTGTCGTAGGAATTATAGCGCTGTTTGCATACAACTATCTCACAACCAGAATAAAAGGTATTATCAACAAGTTGGAGATGCACATCATGGAGTTTATGGATATTTTGAATGAACCGATACAATAAAATCGATTTTGTAGGGAGATTATTCAATTGAATAAAACTTTTTAAATATCATAAAATGGCTCTAAAACAACGATATAATATTGAGGCAAACTTTAGTATGGCATCAATGACAGATGTGATTTTTCTGTTGCTGATTTTCTTTATGATTACATCTACCATTGTAGTGCCAAACGCTATAAAGGTATTATTGCCTAAATCGCAACAACAGGCACAGGCAAAACCTATTACCAGAGTTACTATTGATGCCGATTTGAATTATTACGTGGCAAATGCCAATGAAACCGAGCGACAAGTCTCTTTCGAGCAGATAACTCCATTTCTGCAATCGGTTTACTCTGCCGAACCGGATATTTTCGTGGCTCTTTATGCCGATGAAAATGTGCCCTATCGTGAAATTGTGCGTATATTGGATATTGCAAATCAAAATCAGTTTAAGATGGTTTTGATGACACGCCCCAATTAAACCAACGAAAATAATATTTGTCGAAAGTTTGTGAATATCACGACAAAAAAATCACAATTACCAAATGTCAGTAAATAAAGAGAAAATAATCGGAATGACCGGTACTGCAATACTTGCCGTACTTTTATTTCTGATACTCTTTTTTTCTTATCTTGAGATAGTTACGCCTGATAATGAATTGGGCGGTATCCCTGTTATGTTTGGAAATGTTCCGGATGCAAGTGGCACGACGGAGGCTCCACATTCCGAAACAGTCTCTTCTGTTACTGAATCATCATCTTCATCAGTAAAAGCTGTTGACGAACCTCTTATAGCTCAAAAAACGGAGTCAACCATTGATATACGTGAACAACAACGTAAAGATGAACAGAAACGTCTTGCCCAACAAAAGCAACGTGCCCAAGATGAGGAAAAACGTCGTCAAAGAGATAAGGAAAAACGTCGCAGAGAGATAGACCAACAAATGTCGGGTCTTTTCGGAGAAAACGCATCCGGCAGAGGCACTACTCAGGGAAGCGGAACACAAGGTGTTGCTACGGGAAATGCATCGCAAGGAGCATCAACCGGAATAGGAGGTGTCGGGCACACTTACGATTTGGGCGGAAGAGGTGTAGGACCGGGCGGACTTGTGGAACCAAGCTATTCAGCGAACGATTATGGAAAAGTGGTCATAAACATCACGGTAGATCCGCGCGGTAATGTTATCAATGCGGTAATTGGTCGTGGAACAAACACTCCAGACAACACCCTTCGAAATGAGGCTTTACGAGCGGCTCGACGAACAAAATTTGTCGAAATCAACAGTGTAAATAATCAAAAGGGCACTATAACTTATAATTTTAAACTTAATTAATTAATACAAAAGGGAAAATGATGAAAAAGGTAGCGTTATTTTTAGCTGACGGCTTTGAAGAAATTGAAGCATTAGGAACAGTAGATATTTTAAGAAGAGCAGAAATTTCTGTTGAAACAATCTCTATAACCGATAAAAAAGAGGTGAAAGGAGCTCACGGAATAGCTGTGTCGGCTGATAAAACTTTTGGTGAAGTAGATTTTTCTACATTTGATATGATAGTTCTACCCGGAGGTATGCCGGGTGCTCAAAATCTGAATGAACACATCCAACTGAAAAAACAGGTGGTTGAATTTGCTCAAAAAGAGAAATTTGTTGCAGCAATTTGTGCAGCTCCGATGGTTTTGGGCGATCTGAAATTGCTTGACGGAAAAAATGCTACATGTTACCCCGGATTTGAATCTAAATTGGGAGGAGCTAAAGTTACTAACGAAAGTGTAGCTATGTCAGACAATATTATTACAGGAAAAGGACCCGGTTTTGTTTTCGATTTTGCATTGCAGCTTGTTGAAAGTTTAGCAGGCAAATCTGTAAGAGACGAAGTGCAAAAAGGATTGCTTTTGTAAAAAGACGCAAGGCACAAGACTCAAGACATCAGAATTTACGGTTTAATTTAATGTGCTAATTTGATAATGTGCCAATATGTAATGGTTGTGTTGACAAGTTTTTAGTAAACGAGAAAACTTTATAAATGTCGGGATTGCAAATACCTCCGACGAAAAACTACTTTCTGTTTTATTGCAAATTATTGAATTATCTAATAAATTGATAGTAGTTTTAATCTATTTCTTATAAATTAATAGATTTTTATCGAAAAAATTACTCTTTAAAACAATAGGGAGTAATTTTTTTTTATAAATTTGCAGAAAACATTTTATACTTAAGCTTATGCAATCTACAACTGCACCAAAATTCGATTTCAATAATTCTGAAATTGCCTTTCGCGACAAATCAAACAACGCTTTACGACAAACTCAACTACTTTTTAAAGTAATGAATAGTGGCGGTTTGGTAAAACTGGGGAAAAAACTTGTTAATTTTGCTTTTACAATACGTTTCCCGGTGAACGGGATGATTAGAGCTACAATTTATCGTCATTTTGTGGGCGGTGAAACAATAGAAGATTGTAGTAGAACTGTAAAAAAATTGTACGAAAGAAACGTTGGCTCAATACTCGATTTCGCCGTAGAAGGTGAAGAGAACGAGGCTCTTTTTGATTCCACTTGTGCCGAAGTAATTCGTACAATAGAGTACGCTCATAAACATAAAGAGGTACCTTTTAGTGCTTTTAAGATAACCGGAGTGGGTCGATTCGATTTATTGGTAAAAGTTAGCGACAAAGAACCGTTAACCGATGATGAAAAAGGTGAATACGAAAGAGTTGTTAAGCGAGTGGATGATATCTTTAAACGCGGTTGTGAACTTGGAATTCCTGTTTTAATCGATGCGGAGCATAGTTGGATTCAACCTATACTTGATGATTTGGTTATGGAGATGATGGCAAAATATAACAAAGAGAAAGCTATCGTTCAAAACACCTATCAAATGTATCGACACGACAGCATAGAGCGTGTAAAACAACATCACAAAATGGCATTGGACGGTGGTTTTAAATTCGGTTTGAAAATTGTACGCGGTGCATATATGGAAATAGAGCGTGCTCGTGCTTTGGAAAAAGGTTATCCATCACCAATTCAGCCCGATAAACCTGCAACCGATAGAGATTTTGATGCTATTATGCGATATTTTATCGAAAACATAACTACCATCGATTTTATGGCGGCTACGCATAACGAGAAGAGTACTCAATTATTGGCAGAATTGTTGGCTGAGTATAACCTCCCGAAGAATCATCCGTCGGTTTATTTTGCACAGTTGTACGGTATGAGCGACCACATTACATACAACCTCGCAGAGTACGGATATAATGTTGTGAAATACGTTCCCTACGGCGAAATAAAAACCATGATGCCTTATCTTTTCAGACGCGCCGAAGAGAATACCTCGGTAAAAGGACAGTCAAGCAGGGAGTTGAATCTGATAAATCAAGAGATTAAGCGTAGAAAACGCTCGTAATATCTTGTTTTGATACTATCCCAATAGCTTTTTTACCATTTCGGAAATTGTTTTTCCGTCAGATTTTCCGGCAAGTTGTTTGGTAGCAATACCCATAACTTGCCCTATCTCTTTCAGGATGTGGCTCCCGCTTGGGCGATAATTTTCCTAATATGTGTTTCTAATTCTGATTCGGAAAGTTGTTTTGGTAGAAAACCACGAATAACTTCCGCTTCGGCAATTTCTGTTTCTGCCAAATCGCTACGTCCCTGTGTGTTGTATATAGTGGCGCTATCGTCACGCTGTTTTACCATTTTTTGCATAATTTGGATAGCTGCAGCGTCAGACAGTTCGTCGGTTGCACCTTTGGCTGTTTTTGCTTCAATAAACTCTTTTTTTATTCCTCGCAAAGCACTTAATCTTATTTTATCCTTTGCAAGCATCGCTTTTTTTATCTCTTCGTTTATTGTATCAAATAGTGACATATTTTGTTTTTTTTATTAATTGTTTTTTATGAATATCCGCAATCATACCTAAAAGAAGCTACTTTTAGAAACAAATACGGATACATTTTGTTCTTTAATAATTAGTTTAGAATAGGGTGGACTTTGCTGTATTGCTTTTGTTGTAATTGCGAGGGTCGAAGTCTCGTTCACGCTTAAATACGGCTGTTTTTTCCAAAGCTTCCAAAATTTTATCGTCATCCATCTCTTCAATTGTAAGAATAAACGGCTCTAATTTATACCCGCTTGAAGCGATACTTTTTAGACCTTTCTTTCCGTAGTATCTTTCGATTAGTTCTATATTTTCTAACTCGCGTTTTTTCTCTTCGTCTTCCCTTATTTTTCTCTCTAATTCTTCCGCCTTGGTCTCTTTTTCTCGTTGCTCGCGAATACCCGGAACATCTGCTATTCCGAAACCTGTAGCAAGCAAAGTAACCTTTACATTTTCTCCTAACTCATCGTCAACAGCAAGCCCCCAGATAACTTCAATCTCACGGTTGAATTTAGCCATGAAGTCGTGCAGAGCATTCATTTCATCCGTAAACAGCTCATGTTCTTTTGCAAATGCAAGATTGATGAGTATTTTTTTCGCTCCGAATACGTCGTTGTTGTTTAGTAATGGCGAATGAAGAGCATCGTTTATTGCATCGCTTACTCTGTTTTTGCCTTTACCCTCACCGCGACTCATAATTGCCACTCCGCCATCTTTCAATGTGGTTTTTACATCGGCAAAGTCGAGATTCACGATACCTTCTATTGTAATAATTTCAGCGATACTTTTTGCGGCAATTGCTAATGTGTCGTCGGCTTTCGCAAAAGCGTTGAGCATAGCCAAATCGTGATAAATGTCTCGAAGGCGTTCATTGTTAATTACCAGGAGCGCATCCACATTTTTTGCAATCTCTTCTACGCCTTTGAGTGCTTGTATTATTTTTCGTTCTCCCTCAAATACAAAAGGAATGGTAACTATACCTACCGTGAGAATGTCCATCTCTTTTGCTATGCGTGCTACTACGGGTGCTGCACCTGTACCTGTTCCGCCACCCATTCCGGCAGTAATAAAAACCATTTGTGTGCCATCGTTCAAAAGTTCCTGAATAAGTTCAGCACTCTCTTCTGCGGCAGCTTTTGCTACTTCAGGTCTGTTACCTGCACCTAATCCGTCAGTGGTTTTTTCTCCCAATTGAACTTTTGTTGGCACCGGTGAATTTAGAAGTGCTTGATTGTCGGTATTACAGAGAGCAAAGGTAACATCTTTTATACCCTCTCTATACATGTGGTTAACGGCATTACCGCCTCCGCCCCCAACTCCTATTACTTTAATAATGTCGGTAGTGCGTCTTTTTATTTGGAAATTCAATAATGTATCGCTCATAATAAGAATTTTTTATTCGTCGTCGTCTGTGAAAAAACCGGAAAAGAAATCGCCCATTTTAGAACCAAAAGAACCGCTTTTCTTTGATTTCTCTTCTTTTTTTCCGTTCTTTTTGTTAACTATATCCCTCAAATCGCTGAAGGATTTTTTATTTTTTCTTGAATTTTCCTCTTTCCCTTCCTCATTTCCCTTCTCTTTATCTTCGAAATCATCTGTATATGTGTATTCGCAATCTTCATCGGCAAACATCATTAAGCCCAGTATTTGTGAGTATGAAGGGTCGTTGGTTAATTCGGAAGAGTTGTTTACAATGGTTTTCTTTGCAGTTGCTCTACGTACTTTCATGTCTAATTTTTCTTCCAGATATATGTCCATATGTTTAAGTTGTGAAGCTCCACCGGTAATTATTAATCCGGCTCCCAACTGACCTTTGTATCCCGATTGATTTATCTGCTCTTTAATATTCGCTGTTATTTCATCCAAACGCAGTCCTATTACTTTGTTTAATTCCTCCATATTGATGTCGGGTTTTGCAGTCGGCGATGAAAATGGCGAAGTGAAAAAAGAGGAAGCTGTTTTCGTCTCCGATGCCTCTTTGGCTTTACCGAACTTTGTTTTGTATTGTTCGGCATCTGCCTCAGTAAAGTTTAACTCGCAAATATCTTTTGTTATGTTTTGTCCACCGAATGGAATGACTACCATATATCGAAGTATATCTCCTTTGTAAATAGATATGCTTGTAGTACCCGCTCCAAAATCAATTAATGCACAGCCAAGTTCTTTTTCCTCTTCGGTTAGTGTTGCTGCAGCCGTAGCAAGCGGACCGACAATGAAATCGAAAATCTCTAAATTGCTTTTATTTTCTATCGCATTTTTTATGTTGGTGAAAAGATTTGGTCTTCCAATTATTGCTTTGAAATCTGCTTCGATAAGTGAACATGCTACACCAACAGGATTTTTTTCCGGTTTTTCATCCACGAAATATTCTACATCGGCTATTGCGTACATCTGCTTAAAGTCCGGTTTGAACTTTTCGGCATTCGATTGAAGTTGATTTACTATATCTTCGGTAACGATACCTGTTTGTGAGAGTTGTTTCACTTCTCTTGTGTTTGTACAATAAAGCGATTGCCCCGAAAGAGAAACATAAGCCCGGGCTATCTTTTTACCCGATTTGTTTTCTAAAAGGTCAATTAATTTACGTACACTGGAACCTGTCTTTTCAACGTTGTGGACAATTCCTCGCCGAATACAATTATCTGACGGAACTTCCTGGTATGCAATAATTGAAACTACTCCATTTTCATTCTTTCGTCCTATAACTCCTCTAATTTTGGAAGTCCCTAAATCTATGGCTGCTACAAATCCTGACTGCATAATATATTCCTTTTCTTTAACTGCGTTATACATCTCTATATCCAACACTTAATATTAGATTTTGTTTTATAAATAAATCATTTTAACGTGCATACAACTTGATTGTCGTATTTCAAATTTACTTCCGAATATCTATTCCATCCAACTACATTTAGCCCTTTTTCGATGAAAAGAGCAAATTTGGCAAATTTTTCAGGATAATTATTCAATTTTCCAAATAATATTTTAAAATCGCCTATTCTGGGAATTAATTCAACATCGTTATTAGGTTTTACAACTATCTGTTCAACCCATGCGTCCCAATCGGGATTTTCTTGTAAAAACATAGCGAAATAGTATAACTCGTTTTTCGCAAACTCTTCGCTGATAGCACCCGTTGCTACAGGAACGTACACTGCGAAATTTGATGAAATGGGCATCTTTTCACGCTTGTTGTCGATATAGAAATTGCCTTTTATGTCGGACATGACTCTTAAAATAGGTTTTCGTTGTGTTATGCTTGCTACTATGATACCGTCTTGTGCCTGATAAACATTTGCTGTTTCCACAAGTCTGTTTTTGAGTATGATGTCGCGTATTTCCAAAGTGTTAATATTGCTCATCTTCTCTCCAACCGGATATATTTTGTTGTTCTTTACCTGATTGATTATGTCTGCTTCATTCACAAATTGCACATTAACACTATCTTTAATTATTACTTCAAAACTTTCACAAACATCTTCTTTTGATGATTTGCCTAAATAAATCACCGAAAAAACAAGGTATCCGATAGTTAGAGCGGATAGAAGTATGATGAGAAACTTTTTCATTATGTTCTGTTTTTTATTTTTTCTTCAAGCAAATCTTTTATTTTTGGTACCATAGCATCTATATCTCCGGCGCCGATAGTTACCAAAACTTCTGTCTCTTTATTTTCTAAATAGTTTAACAACTCGCTTTTGGAAATTAGTTTCTTTTCGGATGAAGTTATTTTATCGAAAATAATTTCGGAGGTTACTCCTTCAATCGGCTCTTCGCGTGCAGGATATATGTCGAGCAAAATCACATCGTCAAGCATTGAAAGGCTTGCAGCAAACTCATCTGCGAAATCTCGTGTGCGCGTGTATAGGTGTGGTTGAAAAATTCCCGTCACCTTTTTTTCGGGATACAACATTCGCACAGACTCTATTGATGCAGACAGCTCTTGCGGATGATGTGCGTAATCATCGATAAAAACCAAATTGTCTGTTTTTATCTGAAAATCGAATCTTCTTTTTGCTCCGGCAAATGATTGAATTGCCGATTTTATTTCCTCTTCTTTTACACCGCATAAAGTTGCCGCGGCAATGGCTGCAACCGAGTTTCCGATGTTTATCTTAACCGGAACGCCGAGATGCAAATCTTTTATTGTTGTTTCGGGCGAAACAAAATCGAAAACAATCTCTCCATTTCCGATTCTGATATTTTGGGCATGGAAATCTCCTTCCGTTTCGGAATAGGTGAATATTTTTACCGATGAGTTACAACGCGGTGTAATAGGCACTCCTTTTTTAATAATGAGAAACCCTTTTTCACGAATTAACGAAGTAAATATTTCAAAACTCTCATTATAAGCCTTTTCGGTGCCATAAATATCTAAATGGTCGGGGGAAACAGATGTTATAATTGCAATCCATGGTGTTAACCAATGAAACGAACGGTCATATTCATCGGCTTCGGCAACCATAATATCGCTTTTTTCGGACAAGAGTAAGTTATTGTTGTAGTTTTTCAAGATACCGCCTAAAAATGCGTTGCAATCTATTTGTGATTGTCTCAGCAAATGAGCAATCATACTCGAAACCGTAGTTTTACCGTGTGTGCCGGATACACAGATAGCTTTTCCCGACTTTGTTATCTCTCCCAAAACTTGCGCCCGTTTCATAAGAGTAAAGTCGTTATTCTTAAAATAGTTAAGTTCGCTATGTGTGTTTGGAATAGCCGGCGTGTAAACGATAAGAGTTGTTTCCTTATTCAAAAAGTCAGATGGAATTGCATCGATATTGTCTTCGTAGTGAATTTGCGAGCCTTCACTTTCGAGGGCTTCGCAAAGAGGTGTGCGGGTACGGTCGTATCCGCCTACCGACAATCCTTTCGATATGAAGTATCTTGCAAGATTGCTCATACCTATACCTCCAATTCCGATAAAATATATGCTTTTATATTTCATAAATTACTACTCTTATCTTAGATACGGTTTTATTTATTTTTTTGTTGAAATTAGTTGCTCAATTTCGTCCACAATTCGTTTTGCCGAATTTTTTTGAGCCATATTACTTATGTTTTCACTTAGAGAAATTAATCTGTTTTCGTCATTTACCAAACTCAATGCCGTTTTGAAAAGAGATTCCCGTGCATCGGCATCGGTAATCATTATTGCAGCATTTTTTTTCACGAGAGCCATGGCGTTTTGTGTTTGGTGGTCTTCAGCCACATTGGGCGAGGGTACTAAAATAACCGGTTTTCCCAAGATGCTAAATTCGGAAATGGAGCCTGCTCCGGCGCGAGAAATAACCAAATCGGCAACGGAATATGCGTAATCCATTTGCGAAATAAAATCAAACAATCGTACATTAGACGGAATAACTCCTTCTTTTTGCAGTTTGCTCATTTCATTGAAATAATATTTACCGCATTGCCAAATAATTTGGATGTTTGACTTTGCAATATCTTCGAATGCGCCGACAATACTGTCGTTAAGTGTGCGAGCACCCAAACTGCCTCCTACCATTAGGATTGTTTTTTTATTAGAATTCAAACGGAAATGTTCGTAGCCTTTGATTCTGTTTTGTTCTGAAACAGTTAAATCCTGACGACACGGATTTCCTGTAAGAACAATCTTCTCTTTCGGAAAGAAACGCTCCATATTCTCGTAAGCAACGCAAATTTTAGCGGCATTTTTCGCGAGCAATTTATTAGTAACTCCCGCGTAAGAGTTCTGTTCCTGAAGCAATGTCAGCACACCTTTAGATGCCGCTGCTTTTAATGTCGGTCCGCTTGCATATCCGCCAACTCCTATAGCAATATCGGGTTTAAAATTGTTGATAACAGAGTGTGCTTTGCGGATACTTTTTATTAGTTTTATTAGAACAGAAAAGTTTTTGAAAAGGTTTTTTCTGTCGAATCCTGCAACAGGAAGTCCGATGATGTTGTAACCTGCAGCCGGAACTCGCTCCATTTCCATACGATTTTCGGCTCCAACAAACAATATTTCAGCATCTGCCCATCTCTCTTTAATGGCATTAGCAATGGATATGGCCGGGAATATATGTCCGCCTGTTCCTCCACCACTGATAATAAAACGATAAGGTCTCGATTTATTATTGTTGTTCCCTTGTTCAGACATCATAACTTATAACTTTTTTTGATGAATATTAGTGAAATATTTATCGGTTATACTTTGATTATTTCAACATCATTTTTCTCTTCCGATTGCTCAATAACTTCAATAATCGGTACATCCTCTATTGGAATCTCTTCTGATACGGCAATATTTTCCGCCTCATCAGTTTTCTCTCCATTTGATTTTCCTATTCCAAATCTATCTGCACTCAATATCAGTCCAAAATAGGCACATGTAATGAGAGTCGATGTCCCGCCGCGACTTATTAGCGGCAAAGGCTGTCCGGTTACCGGTAATATGCCAACCGCAACCCCCATATTTATAAATGCTTGAACAGATAACATTAATGCCGAACCCAAAACAAGATATTTCGGGAAAAGTTTCTTGGTTTTTTTTGCTATTATTCCGGAGCGAATAAGTAAAACTACGTATAGCATAAGAACTAAAATCCCTCCTAATAATCCCATCTCTTCTATAATAATTGCGTATATAAAGTCGGAATATGCTTGTGGCAGAAAGTCCCGCTCAGTACTGTTTCCGGGAAATACTCCAACAAGTCCGCCATTGGATATTGCTATTTTTGCATGTGATTTTTGATAATTATCATCCGTAATTGTAAAATAACTATCTTCATCGGCTGATTTATCGCTTTTAAAACTTGTCAACCTATTCTCCCATGTATATACACGTTTAAGCGGACCTTTTTTTTTCCAACCGTTAGGCACTACATTAAGTAGTACCACAACCAAAACGATTAAGGCAATTCCACCTCCCACAACCTTTAGCAGTCTCGCTGTTTTTACATTTCCTATAAACATAAGCAAATAACATATTCCAAACAGCATTACTGCGGTAGATAAGTTGTCTATACCAATTATAACACAAACGATTACCATCAAACCAATCATCCATTTGAATAGAATACCATCGTTCATTCCGTTTTGCTTACTGAGCAAAAATGCTATTGTGCCCATTAGCGATATTTTTGCAAATTCGGAAGGCTGTATGGTAAATCCCATGATTGAAATCCATCTGTCGGCTTCGTTTACCGATGTTCCGATAAATGGTGTAAGCAACAGTAGAATTATAGAGATAAATAGTAAAAAAATAAGCGATGAAAAGTATTTGTAAGGTATATTGTGAATGAGCAAAATAACTCCCACTCCTCCAATTAAAAAAATTGCATGACGGAATATGGGACTCCATTGATTTTGTTGTCTGTAAACAATAGTACTTGTAGCACTGAATATCTCTACTAATGATATAATGCACAGTATAATAAATACAGCCCAAATAACTTTGTCGCCTTTGAATATTTTCGATAAATAATCTTTTACGGATTTAGGATTGTCCTTAGTCTCCGTAATCTCTTCATCTCCAATATTGTTGTTTAGCGTTTCCGGTTTAAATATTTTTTTTATCTTTTCAATCATTTTCTATGTGTTTAAATGGTATTACAATCTTCTTACATATTTCTTAAATTGGTCTCCTCTGTCGTTATAATTAAGGAACAGATCAAAACTTGCACAGCAAGGCGAAAGCAATATGGTATCACCCTTTTCGGCAAGTTTGTAAGCTGTGTTCACAGCATCTTCCATATTGTTTGTATCGGCGATATTAGCTACTTTATCGTCAAAGAAATCGTGAAGAATACTGTTGTCTTTTCCCAAAAACACCAATGCTCGAACCTTATCTTTTACTAACTGCTCTATTTCAGTATAGTCGTTTCCTTTATCCTGACCGCCCAAAATAAGAACTATTTTTCCTTTTGCAACACTCTGTAAAGCATACCAGCATGAGTTTACGTTGGTGGCTTTTGAGTCGTTGATAAACTGAATGCCCCGTACCGAAGCAACCTCCTCTAAACGATGAGGAATGCCTTTGAAATCGGATAGTGCTTGTCGCAGATTTTCATCGGAAATATCGAGTAGTTTTGCCACAATCCCCGAAGCCATCGAGTTATATAAATTGTGCATGCCACGCAATGCAAGCAACTCCAGCTCCATGTCAAAGACTTTGTCTTTCGTTTTTACGAACATTTTATTTCCTTCCTTATAGGCTGTTGCTTCTTTGTTTGTATTGCCTGTGAAAGAATACAGATTTGCCTCCGGTTTTAGTTTTTCTATCTCTTTTGTTACAATAGGGTCATCCATCCAATATATGAAAGCATCGCCGATTTTCTGATTTCGGATAATTCGCATCTTTGCATCTACATAGTTTTGCATTTTATGCTCATATCTGTCGATGTGGTCGGGTGTGATATTCAATAAAAGAGCGATGTCCGCCTTGAAATCATATACTCCTTCCAATTGAAAGCTGCTCAGTTCCAACACAAAATAGTCGTAACTTCCTGTTGCCACTTGTCTTGCAAAACTAATACCTACATTTCCTCCCAAAGCCACATTGAGTCCGGCAGAGCGTAGAATGTGGTATATTAGGTTAGTTGTTGTGGTTTTTCCGTTACTGCCTGTAACACAAATCATTTTTGCATGGGTATATCTTCCTGCAAATTCTATTTCGGATACTACTTTGATGCCTTGCGATTTGATTTTTTGCATTAATGGCGTTGTATCCGGAATACCCGGACTTTTAATTATCTCGTCAGCGTTGAGTATTTTATCTTCCGTGTGTCCGCCCTCTTCAAAAACGATATTGAATTTCTCCAATTCATCGCGATAATTATCCTTCAGGGTTCCATTATCCGACAGAAAAACTTCAAACCCCTCTCTTTTAGCCAGGATAGCTGTGCCAACACCGCTTTCTCCTCCGCCGAGAATAACTATTCTTTTGGTACCGTTTTGTTGAAAATCTTTATTAACTATGTGAGCCATACCTAATATATTTTTAATGCAAATTATCTCATTTTTAATGTAGCCAGTGCTAATACAGCCAAGATCATTCCCAAAATCCAGAATCGACTCACTATTTTCGGCTCAGCAAGAGGTTTGAACGGCTTTTGAATTAGTGCGTCAATCCCCGCATTTCCCGGTTTTTGATAATGGTGGTGCAGTGGTGTCATTTTAAAGATTCTTTTTCCGTATCCCAATTTCTTTTTTGTATATTTGAAATATGTTACCTGAATAATTACGGAAAGTGCCTCCACAAAAAATACTCCGCACAGAATTGGTAACAGTAGTTCTTTGTGGATAAGAACAGCGAAAACACCTATTAATCCGCCAAGAGTAAGACTGCCGGTATCGCCCATAAATATTTGGGCAGGATACGAGTTGTACCATAAAAAGCCCATTGTTGCACCCACAATTGCTGCCGCGAACACCATCAACTCATCGCTCCCCGGAATGTGCATAATATTCAGGTACGATGCAAAGTCCACACGCCCCGATACGTATGCCAGAATGCCCAATGCGACACCGATAAATGCTGATGAGCCCGAAGCCAAACCGTCTAAACCGTCGGTCAGGTTGGCACTGTTGGAAACAGCTGTAACAATAAGAATTACAACCAATACAAATACAACCCAGACAGCTTTGTCTGCATACTTGCCTGTCCATTTTACCAATATGCGATAATCAAAGTTATTGTTTTTTACAAATGGAATAGTTGTTTTGGTGGTTTTTATGTCTTCTGTTTGATACTGCACCCTTTCAATCACATTGTTTACACGTACCTCCCTGTTTTCGTGCGAAACGATTTGCGGGCTGAAATACATGGTTAATCCTACAATCAACCCCAACCCTATTTGTGCTATTATTTTAAATTTTCCTTTTAGACCATCTTTATCCTTTTTAAATACTTTGATGTAGTCATCGGCAAACCCGAGTGCACCAAGCCATATTGTGCTTACCAACATTAGTATAATGTAGTGGTTTTCTAACTTTCCGAACAATAAAACTGCCGCCATTATCGATAAAATAATAATTATTCCGCCCATGGTCGGTGTTCCTTTTTTGCTGTATTGTCCCTCTAAGTCCAAATCGCGTATTGTTTCGCCAATCTGCATCTTTTGAAGTTTTCTGATGATTTTTTTACCAACGAAAATTGCGAATAATAATGAAACTAATGCCGACATTGCCGTGCGCAGAGTGACGTATTGAAACATTCCGGCGCCGGGAAAATCGAGTTTGTCCAAATATTGAAAAAGATAGTATAGCATATATATTTATTTTATAAAACAGACCTTACTTTTTTGAATTGTTGGCATTAAATATTTTTTCTAACTCCTCTTTATCATCAAAATGGTGTTTTACTCCCTTTATTTCCTGATAATCTTCATGTCCTTTTCCGGCAACCAATACTACATCGCCTTTTTGTGCCAAAGCACAAGCCGTTTTAATGGCTTCTCTTCTGTCAACGATAGTCAACGAAGATGCAAGTTCTTCGTCGGAAAGTCCCTCTGTCATATCGTTAAGAATATCTTGCGGCTCTTCAAAACGTGGATTATCCGATGTAAATATTGCTTTGTTGCTCAACTCCAATGCTTCACGAGCCATAAGCGGACGTTTTGTTTTGTCTCTATTTCCTCCACAACCTACAACGGTAATAACCTTGCCCTGTTTGTCGAGAACTTCATGTATCGAATTCAGTACATTGTTGAGTGCATCGGGCGTGTGAGCATAGTCAACAATTGCGGTAAATCCTTTCGGCGAGTGAATTGTTTGAAAACGACCCGATACGGGCTTTAATGATGACAAAACTCTTAAAACCTCATCGCTGTCTTGTCTCAGCAATATTGATGTAGCATACACGGCGAGCAAGTTGTAAACATTGAAAGTTCCCACAAACTGTACTGAAAGCGATTTGTTGTTAATCTCTATATCTGTACCGTTGAAATGTTTCTCGAATATTCGTGCTTTAAAATCGGAAATATTCTTAAGTGAATAACTGTATTTTTTTGCTTTGGTGTTTTGCAGCATTACCAAGCCGTTTTTATCGTCGATATTGGTAAGAGCAAATGCCTCTTGTGGCAGATTATCGAAGAAAGATTTTTTTACATTGCGATATTCGAGCATATTTTTGTGATAATCGAGATGGTCTTGTGTCAGATTTGTAAAAACTCCTCCTTTAAAGTGCAATCCTTCAACACGTTTTTGGGCAATAGCGTGCGAACTTACCTCCATAAAAGCATATTGACAACCTGCATCTACCATTTTACGCAAGAACGAGTTTAAGCTGATTGGGTCAAGCGTAGTGTGCGTGGTTGGGTATCTTGTTTCATTTACATAGTTAGCCACGGTAGAGAGCAATCCCGAACCATAGCCAAACGACATGAATGTGTTGTGCAGCGATGTGGCAATGGTTGTTTTTCCGTTTGTTCCGGTAATGCCTATTAGATTTAGTTTTTCCGAAGGATTATCAAACCATGTTGACGCTATCTGCGCCAATGCTTCCGATGATTTTTCTACCTGAATGTATGTAACTCTCGAAAAATACTCTTCGAAAATGGGTTTATCGTAAACTACTACTAAAACATCCTGCTCTATGGCTTTGCCGATGTAGTCGTGTCCGTCGGTATTTATGCCTTCAATGGCAATAAACAGCGAGCCGGTTTTTACTTCACGAGAATCTGATGTGATGTTTTTTACATCAACATCTCTATCGCCGTGTATTGCTATGACCTTACATTTTTCTAATAGTTTACCAAGTTTCATTTTTATATATCGTTATGAGTTTTCTTTTTCCGTTATTGTAATGTGATGCTTATTGTAGAGCCTTTTACAACTCTCTGTCCGTGATTTATAGATTGAGCTATGACCTTCCCCGCACCTGTCAGATTTACTCTTAAACCCGATTTCTCAAGCAAGTAAACAGCATCTCTTGCACCCATGCCGAGTACGTTTGGTACCAATTTGTTGTTAATGTCTATTTTTTGTGTTTGAAAGCCTGTACTGTCGTAATTTATTTTTATCCAATCGGCACTCTTCGACATATTTGTTGTGTTATAGTTAAGTGACGAAAGTACAGATATGCTGTTATCCCAATTACCGTTTTTTAAAATCGGTGTCTTGGGGTGAATAGAGTCAGCCGGCATCTCTTCGGCTGTGAGTAACGTCTTTCGCAGATATGTCTGTTCGGCAATATTTTTGAATACCATTCCTGCTTGTCTTCCTCCCGAAGGCACTCCTTTCGGTTTTCTGATACCGACAAAGCATGTGTATTTAGGGTTTTCTGCCGGAAAATATCCGCAAAACGACACATAATAACCGCTATAACCACCACCTCCGGCTATAAGTGCAGTGCCTGTTTTTCCTGCAATTTGAAAAAATTTCGACCTTACATCTTTTGCCGTTCCGTTTTCCAAAACGCCAATCAACATCTTCTTGATTTCTATGAGAGTTGTATCTTTACACATTGAAGGGTTAATAACCTCCGTTTCAAACTCTTTTATTGTTCTGCCGTTTTGCATTACTTTTTTAGCGATAAACGGTTTAATCATTTTTCCGTTGTTAGCTATGCCGTTGTAAAACATAAGCATATATATAGGTGGAATTTTGGTTTCATATCCGAAAGACATCCATGGCAACGTTGTTTTCGACCAGTAATTCTGCTTGTCGTCAGGGAATCGAATAGACGATGTCCCTTCAATTCCGTTTAGCGGAACGTCCCATTTCAGTTGTTTTCTTAACCCGATTCGGTCTATCCCTTTTACATATTTTTCGGGATTGTCGCCGTAGCCTTTAAGCACTATTTTGCTCATCACGATATTCGAAGATACCTCTATTCCCTCTGCTACGGTCAGGTATCCCTTGTCTCTTCCTTGTCGCCAATAGTGGTCGCGTACAAATTTGCCGTTATATTGATAAAGTCCGTTTCCTACGTGAAATGAGTCGGTTGGTGTGATAAGTCCGTCATCCAGAGCCACCATAACGGTAACAGTTTTAAATGTCGAGCCGGGTTCGTTCATATACGAAAAGGCATTTGGGTTGCTTTCTGCGTATGAACCGTTACCTAATCTGTTGAGATTGGCAATCCCTTTTATTTCGCCTGTTTTTGTCTCCATTATAATGGCAGTACCCGATTCGGCTTCTGTTTCCATAAGTTTATCGCGTAGTGCATGTTCAACAATATCTTGTATTTCGGCATCAAGAGTGGTAACGATGTCGGAACCGTCCTGAGCCGGAATTTCTACAATATCCATCCATCTGCCCTGAATCTTTTGGCGATTTTTCACTCCGTTTGTTCCGCGTAATAGTGAGTCGAATTTCAATTCCAATCCACTTGCGCCACCTTTCTCCAAATCTTTATAAACGTTACCTACTGTGCGGTTTGCCAAATTGCCGAAAGGACGTTTTCGAGAGTTTTTCTCTTCTGTTATTAATCCGCTTCTGTTTGAGCGCTGATTCAGAAATGCAAATGTGCGAAGTTCTTTTAAGTCAACGTATGATATATCGCGGCGTATTATGCGGATGTATCTCGATTTTTTTGTTACTTTTTTATTTACGCCTTTTGTTGCATAATCGTTTATCTGTTGCTCCTCTTTTTCTCGCATTTTCCATCCGTTTAGAATCAGGGTTTTATATTGCGATGCAGATCTGTCGGGAAATTTTTTGGAAAGTTGTGAAGATAGTTTGTCAATATATTTATAGAGAGTATCTTTTTTCATTCCTTCGGACCAAAAATCCATATATATGCCGTAAAGAGGTTCGCTTGTAGCCAACAGTTTGCCGTCGTGAGTGAAAATGTTTCCTCGCTTGGGCAGAATAACTCTATCCTTTATTACTGTCTCCTTTTCGCCTACTTCACGCCACTTTTTGCCTTCGGCAGAGAACATTGTTCTGCCGGCTTTAAAAATTATCGCCAAGGCAAACAGCAGCAACACTATAACGATAATGCCGTAACGTACCAATATTATCTTTTTACTCTCTTCACTTTTCATATTTCGATTCAGTTTTTGGAATTTTATAGGCTGGCTCAGTTGCTATTTTAAGTTCCATTCCGGCATCTTCTATCATTTTTTCAATTTGCGGTTGACGGCTTGCTTCTGTCAGATTCGATGATATTGTTATCGATTCGTATTTAGCATCTTTCAGTTCGGTTTTTAGCTTCTCAATCTCCGCAATTTTTTGTAGTACCGTGTATCGGTGGCTGATAAAAATAATCATGATTATGACAATCATGATGATAAAAGCAATGTTTTTTATTAGAAAGTTTTCTGTCAAAACACTTCCTCCAAAAACATGAACAAACGATCTTCTTATGTTATTTATGTCAATTTTCATCCTATAATTTCTTTTCTGCTATACGAAGTTTTGCACTTCGTGAGCGTGGATTCTCTTTTTGTTCCGATTCAGACGGAACGATTACTTTTCTGTTTATCAGTTCGAAAGGCGTTTCAACTTTGCCAAAAAAATCTTTAACCAATTCGCCATCGAAATTCCCTGTTCTGAAAAAATTCTTTACTAATCTGTCTTCCAGCGAGTGGTAAGAGATTATGCTCATCCTTCCGCCCGGTTTCAGAGCTTCGAGTGATTGTGTGAGCATTTCGCATAAAGCATTCAGTTCGTCATTTACTTCGATGCGTATTGCTTGAAACGCTTGAGCCAATGTTTTTTTCTCTCTCTCTTTAAAAGTGAATGGTTCTAAAATTGCAATCAACTCCTCAGTTGATAATATTCTTTCAGTTTGTCGATGCGATACGATGGCATTAGCAATTTTTCGGGCAGTTTTCAATTCGCCGTAATTGTAAAATATATCAGCCAACTTCTCTTCCGAATAGTTGTTTAATACGTCGATGGCTGTTTTTCTTGCCGAACGATTCATTCTCATATCGGGTGCTGCCGATGATTGGAACGAAAAACCCCGATTAGCACTATCGAAATGATGCGAAGAGACTCCCAGATCAGCCAACAGTCCGTCAATCTGTTCAATCTGATGATATTGCAGAAAATTTCTCAGAAAACGGAAATTGCTTTTAACAAAAATAAAACGGTTGTCGTTTTTGATGATGTTTTTTATCGCATCTTCATCTTGGTCAAAAGAGATGAGTTTGCCGTTTTTGCCTAATCTGTTGAGTATTTCACGAGAATGACCGCCTCCGCCAAATGTAACATCTACGTAAACACCGTCGGGCTTGATATTTAAACCATCAACGCTCTCGTGAAGCAAAGCCGGTGTATGATAAACAGCCATAATTGTATATTTTTATTAAGCTATCCCATTAATTCTTGCAATTTGGATGAAAAATATTCAGGCTCAATTAAAGGTTTTTCCAGTTTTTCTTTTGCCCAAATCTCTATAGTACTGTCCACGCCCAAAAAACGCACTTCGGTGTCGATATCTGCCAATTGTAAATATCTTTTTGAAATAAGTATGCGTCCGCTTGCATCCATTTCGATGCGTTCGGCATCTAACACAAATTGTCTGAAAATTTGTTGCTGTTCCATATTCCACTTGTTGAGTCGGCTTCGTAGTATTTCAATTTCAGCCTCCCAGACAGTGCCCGGATACAGAACCAAACAATCCTGAAAAATATCTTTACGAAGCACAAGAAATCTCTCTCCCGCTGTTTGTAGTTGTTTGCGGAAGGTTGCAGGTACAAAAACTCGTCCTTTTATGTCTATTTTTGCTTCGATATTTCCCAAAAATTGCAACATTCTTCTCTTGTTTTCAGATATTTGGCGTAAAATTACAAAATTATTCCACTTTCCCCCACTTTTCTACACATTTTTTTTCAAAAAGTTATCAACAAGTTATTATGGGTTTGTTTATGAGGTAGTTGCGTGTTGAGGTTTGTTGCAGATTATTATCGGGTTGTTACACTTTTATTAAAAAATGTCTTTTTTTTTTGAAATTTATTTGCCTTTCTCTTCGTATAATACTACTTTTGCCGAAAAATTAAAAAACACTCTATACTGTTATGAAAATTAAACTTTTTA
>JBGZFC010000025.1:0-29079 GCA_041846575.1 Bacteroidota bacterium | reverse complement strand
TAAGGACGGTATTCAAACCATTCTCCTCTTCCAAAAGCCGGGTAAGTATATCTCTTACTTGTTTCTGTGTAAAGTCCATAAAATTATTCTTTTTGTTGTTCAAATATAAGTCTTTGGGGGATATTTACACACTTTTGGGGGATAGTATCTTTTATCGGACAGCAATGATAGTAAAAACTATTTACACACTTTGGGGATAGTATCAATAATATGGAGCGGATGTATATCTATTATATGTACACACAAAAAAGCCAACTATTTCTTTGCGATTTAGTTGGCTTTTTTATTACTTCGGAAGATTCCGATATTGTTATCTATTATTCACTTGTTCCTAAATTATTCAGTCACAACGGAACTATTAACCACATTGATTTGTTTTTCGAGATTTATTTTTTCGTATTCATCTTTAGAAGCAACCACAATCTTATCATACTCTCTGACTCCTGTACCTGCCGGAATTAAGTGTCCACAAATTACGTTCTCTTTCAATCCTGATAAGTAGTCAACCTTTCCGTTGATAGCGGCATCATTCAAAACTTTAGTTGTCTCTTGGAAAGATGCTGCCGACATAAAGCTGGTTGTTTGCAATGCTGCGCGAGTAATACCTTGCAACACCTGGTTAGCGGTAGCCGGAATTGCATCTCTACTTTCAATAAGTTTCAAGTCGCGACGTTTTAACGAACTGTTCTCATCTCTCAGTTTACGTGCAGTAATAATTTGTCCCGGTTCATAAATTTGTGAGTCTCCCGGATCTACAATCACTTTTTTACCCCAGATGCGATCGTTCTCTTCCATAATTTCGTGCTTGTCAACTAACTGTTGTTCAAGGAATCTTGTATCTCCCGGATCAACCACTTCTACTTTACGCATCATTTGACGTACGATAACTTCGAAGTGTTTGTCGTTGATTTTCACACCTTGCAGGCGATAAACATCTTGAACTCCGTTCACGATATGCTCTTGTACTGCTGTCGGACCTTGAATTGCCAAAATATCTGCCGGAGTTATAGCTCCGTCCGAAAGTGGCATACCTGCGCGTACAAAGTCATTTTCTTGAACAAGAATTTGTTTCGATAGCGGAACAAGATATTTTTTCTCTTCGTTTGTTTTTGAAGTAACGACAATTTCTTGGTTACCACGTTTGATTTTTCCGAAAGAAACTTCTCCGTCAATTTCGGCAACAACCGCAGGATTAGATGGGTTGCGTGCTTCAAACAGTTCGGTAACACGAGGAAGACCTCCGGTAATGTCACCCGTTTTACCAACGGCACGCGGTATTTTTACCAACACATCACCCACATAAATAGTATCTCCGTCATTTTTCGATACGTGAGAACCGAGAGGTAATGTGTATGAGCGTAGTATATTATCGTTTTCGTCTAAAATATGAGCAGAAGGTGCTTTAGTTTTATCACGTGATTCAACAATAACTTTCTCTTTCAAACCGGTCTGTTCGTCAGATTCGATTTTGAAAGTCGAACCTTCTGTAAAGTGTTCGAATTTTATTTTACCGGTTGCTTCAGAAATAATTACAGCGTTGAATGGGTCCCACTCACTTATCTGGTCGCCTTTTTTAACTCTATCTCCATCGTTGAAATAAAGTTTAGAACCGTAAGGAACGTTGTGAGATAACAATACGATATTGGTGTTTGGATCAACAACACGCATTTCCATCAAACGGCTTACGACAATTTTAGTTGAGTTTCCCTCAGGATTTTGTGATTCTACAAAGCGAGCTTCGTCAAATTCGAGAACCCCGTCATATTTAGTTGTAATGTTGTTTTCGGTCGCAATATTCGATGCAATACCTCCCACATGGAAAGTACGCAGTGTAAGCTGAGTACCCGGCTCACCAATAGATTGAGCTGCAATAACTCCGACAGCTTCACCTTTTTGTACCATGTGTCCTGTAGCCAGGTTTCGACCGTAACATTTTGCACAAACTCCCACTCGTGATTCGCAAGTCAATACCGAACGAATCTCTACCTGTTCTATAGGTGTTCCTTTTATTTTTTGAAGAATATCTTCCGTAATTTCTTCACCCGCATTGATAAGAATCTCTCCTGTTGAAGGATGCTGTACGTCGTGTACCGACACTCGTCCTAAAATTCTCTCTTCGAGAGATGCAATTATCTCATCATTATTTTTAATAGCCGTTGCAGTTAATCCTCTTAATGTGCCACAGTCTTCTTCTGTTATTATAACATCTTGAGATACGTCAACCAAACGACGAGTCAGATAACCGGCATCGGCTGTCTTCAGAGCCGTGTCGGCAAGACCTTTACGAGCACCGTGAGTAGATATAAAATACTCCAATACGGAAAGTCCCTCTTTAAAGTTCGACAAAATCGGGTTCTCAATAATTTGAGCTCCTTCCGCTCCACTTTTTTGTGGTTTCGCCATCAAACCGCGAATACCTGACAACTGTCTGATTTGCTCTCTCGAACCACGAGCACCGGAATCAAGCATCATATATACAGAGTTGAAACCTTGGTCGTCTTCCGACAATTGTTTCATCAAGATATTCGACAATTTAGAGTTAATGTGCGTCCAAGTGTCGATAATCTGGTTGTATCGTTCATTATTGGTGATAACTCCTTGACTATAGTATTCCATAATCTCTTCAACCTTGCTATAGCCTTCATCTATAAGAGTTTGTTTCTCTTTTGGAATGATTACGTCTTCCAAATTGAACGACAATCCTCCTTTGAAAGCCATTTTATATCCAAGGTCTTTTATATCGTCGAGATACTGGGCTGTTCTTGCAACACCGCAAGTTTTCATCACTAAACCGATAATGTCGCGTAACGATCTTTTAGAAAGCAGTTCGTTCACGTATCCTACCTCTTTCGGTATAAACTCGTTTGTGATTACACGTCCTACAGTGGTTTTGTGCATTTTGCGAATTGGGTCGCCGTTTTCGTCAATGTCGTCCACAATTACGTTTACAAGAGCGTGAACATCTACAGCTCCTTCGTTGTATGCAATAATTGCTTCCTCTTCGCCATAGAAAGTCATACCTTCACCTTTAGCTCCCGGGCGTATTTTAGTAATATAATATAGTCCGAGTACCATGTCTTGTGAGGGTACGGTTATGGGTGCTCCGTTTGCAGGGTTCAAAATGTTGTGAGAAGCAAGCATCAAAAGTTGAGCTTCCAAAATAGCTTCGTTTCCCAAAGGCAAGTGTACAGCCATTTGGTCACCGTCGAAGTCGGCGTTAAATGCCGTACACGATAGTGGATGCAATTGTATTGCTTTACCTTCAATCAGTTTGGGTTGGAATGCTTGAATACCTAATCGGTGAAGTGTCGGAGCACGGTTCAATAGAACGGGATGACCTTTCATCACATATTCCAATATATCGTAAACTATCGGCTCTTTTCTATCTACAATTTTTTTTGCCGATTTCACGGTTTTTACAACACCTCTCTCAATAAGTTTTCTGATAATGAATGGTTTATACAGTTCAGCTGCCATATCTTTCGGCAAACCGCACTCGTGCATTTTCAATTCGGGACCAACTACAATAACGGAACGAGCCGAATAGTCGACACGTTTACCAAGTAGGTTTTGACGGAAACGTCCCTGTTTACCTTTCAAACTGTCTGACAGTGATTTCAAAGGACGGTTCGAGTCTGTTTTTATTGCACTTGATTTGCGTGAATTATCGAAAAGCGAGTCAACAGCTTCCTGCAACATACGTTTTTCGTTACGCAAAATTACATCGGGAGCTTTTATGTCGATAAGTCTTTTTAGTCGATTGTTACGAATAATTACACGGCGGTAAAGGTCGTTCAAATCGGAAGTGGCAAATCTACCTCCGTCAAGTGGAACCAACGGGCGTAAATCCGGCGGAATAACCGGAATAACTTTCATTATCATCCATTCCGGCTTGTTAATATGTTTCGAACTACGGAAAGCCTCTACAATTTGTAATCGTTTTAGTGCTTCGTTTATTCTTTGTTGTGATGTATCTGTACTGGCTTGATGTCGTAATTGATTAGCTAATTTGTCAAGATTAATTCTTTCCAAAAGATCTAACAAAGCCTCCGCACCCATTTTCGCGATAAATTTATTTGGGTCGGAATCGTCCAGCATCTGATTGTCTTCCGGGAGTTGTTCTAAGAAATCTAAGTATTCATCTTCAGAAATCAGTTCTCCATCAGTTATTCTATCTGATAATATACCTGCCTGAATTACTACATATCTTTCGTAATAGATAATAGAGTCAAGTTTTTTTGTTGGAATTCCGAGCAAATAGCCAATTTTATTTGGCAAAGACCTAAAGTACCAAATGTGAGCCACGGGAACAACTAAGTGTATATGTCCTGTTCTTTCTCGGCGCACTTTCTTTTCTGTAACTTCAACGCCACATCGGTCGCAAACAATTCCTCTATAGCGAATACGTTTGTATTTACCGCAATGACATTCATAGTCTTTTACCGGACCAAAAATGCGTTCGCAAAACAGACCATCGCGTTCGGGTTTATATGTGCGATAATTAATTGTTTCCGGTTTTAGGACTTCGCCCGAAGAGCTTTCTAAAATTTCTTCGGGAGATGCTAAACCGATGGTTATTTTTGAAAAGTTACTCTTTATTTTGTTGTCTTTTCTATATGCCATGTTATTGTTGTATAAAGAGTTATAAATTTATGCAAATTGATGAATTTGCCGATATGTCAATTAGTTTATCATAAAAATAATGACATATCGGACTATTTTAATTATGGTTGTAAGTTATCGGTTAGTCTAATGTTATACTCATACCCAATCCCTTAAGCTCATGAAGCAGAACATTCAATGATTCCGGAATGCCGGCTTGTGGCATTGCTTCTCCTTTCACTATAGCTTCGTATGTTTTAGAGCGTCCGATAACATCGTCAGATTTTACAGTAAGAATTTCTTGTAATATGTGCGATGCGCCAAATGCTTCCAGTGCCCATACCTCCATCTCTCCGAAACGTTGACCTCCGAATTGAGCTTTACCGCCCAATGGTTGTTGTGTAATCAAAGAGTACGGACCGATAGAGCGTGCGTGCATTTTGTCTTCTACCATGTGACCCAGTTTAAGCATGTAGATTACGCCAACGGTTGCAGGTTGGTCGAAGCGTTCTCCTGTTCCGCCATCATAAAGATATGTTCTTCCGTAGCGAGGAACTCCGGCTTTGTCAGTCCAATGGTTCAAATCTTCCATTGATGCGCCATCGAAGATAGGTGTGGCAAACTTAACATCGAGCTTTTGTCCTGCCCAACCAAGCACTGTTTCGAAAATTTGTCCAAGGTTCATACGCGAAGGTACGCCTAGCGGGTTCAGAACGATATCTACAGGTGTTCCGTCAGCTAAGAAGGGCATATCTTCGGCACGTACAATTTTAGAAACAATACCTTTGTTTCCGTGACGTCCTGCCATTTTATCACCAACCTGAATTTTGCGTTTTTTAGCAACATAAACTTTAGCTATTTGCATAATTCCGGAAGGAAGTTCATCGCCAATAGTAAGGTCGAAACGTTTGCGTTTAAGTGCAGCGTCCAACTCTTTATATTTACGCAAGTAGTTGATTACGGTTGTCCTGATAAGTTTATTTTTATGTCCGTCGCTTGTCCACTTGCTTAATTGGATTGATTCGTAATCGATATCCGACAATACTTTTGCAGTAAACTTGGCACCTTTGGGTACCACATCCATGTTTGTATAGTCTTTTATACCTGCAGATGTTTTATCTTCGGTAATTACAAGTAGTTTCTCGATAAGTCTTTTCTTGAGTTCGTCCATTTGTGACTCAAACTCTTCGTCAATCTTTGGAAGTAAAGCTTTGTTGGAGAGTTTTGATTTGCCTTTTTTTGCTGCTTTAGAGAAAAGATTTTTTCCGATAACAACACCTTGCAGCGATGGAGATGCTTTAAGTGAAGCATCTTTTACATCACCTGCCTTATCGCCGAATATTGCACGTAACAGTTTCTCTTCAGGAGAGGGGTCTGATTCACCTTTGGGTGTAATCTTTCCGATTAGTATATCGCCCGGTTTTACACGTGCACCGATACGGATTATTCCATTTTCATCCAAATCTTTTGTAGCATCTTCACTAACGTTTGGGATGTCGGATGTCAACTCCTCTAAACCCCGCTTTGTTTCACGAACTTCTAATGAAAATTCTTCTACGTGAACGGAAGTGAAAATGTCTTCGCTTACCATTCTTTCGCTAAGTACGATAGCATCCTCAAAGTTGTAACCTTTCCAGGGCATGAAAGCTACTTTAAGGTTTCTTCCAAGAGCTAATTCTCCGTTTTGTGTTGAATATCCCTCTGTTAGTACTTCGCCTTTAGTTACTTTTTGTCCGACTTTGCAGATGGGGCGTAAGTCTATTGTAGTATTTTGGTTTGTTTTTCGAAACTTCGGAATTGTGTAAGTTTTTACGGCATCTTCAAAGCTTGTAAATTCCTCTTCCTCAGTTCTGTTATATTTTATCTTGATAGTTGTTGCGTCAACATAAATTACCTCTCCCTCGTTTTCAGCTTTTATCTGAGTACGTGAGTCGAGAATCAGCTGTCTTTCGATACCTGTTCCAACTATCGGCGACTCGTTGTACAACAAAGGAACTGCCTGACGCATCATGTTAGAACCCATCAATGCACGGTTTGCATCATCGTGTTCCAAAAACGGTATAAGCGATGCGGCAATAGATGCAATTTGCATGGGCGAAACATCCATAAGCTCAACTTCTTTAGGTGCTACAACCGGATAGTCAGCCTCTTTTCTTGATTTAACACGAGAAAGAATAAAGTTACCATTGCTGTCGAGCGGGGCGTTGCCTTGTGCAATAACTTTATTTTCTTCTTCCTCAGCAGCCAAATAAATTACATTGTTATTGTCAATATCAACTGTACCATCTTTTGCGATACGATATGGAGTTTCGATAAATCCGAGGTCATTTATTTTTGCATATACGCAAAGAGATGAAATCAACCCGATATTTGGTCCTTCGGGTGTTTCTATCGGACATAAACGTCCGTAGTGTGTATAGTGTACGTCCCTAACCTCAAATCCGGCACGTTCGCGTGAAAGTCCTCCCGGTCCTAAAGCCGAAAGACGACGTTTGTGTGTTATTTCTGCCAGAGGATTGGTTTGGTCCATAAACTGTGACAGAGCGTTTGTTCCAAAGAATGAGTTGATTACCGATGAAATTGTTTTGGCATTAATCAAATCGATTGGAGTAAACACCTCGTTGTCGCGTACGTTCATTCTTTCACGAATAATACGAGCCATACGGTTTAAGCCAATTCCGAATTGGTTATAAAGTTGTTCTCCGACTGTGCGAACACGTCTGTTACTCAAGTGGTCGATATCATCGACATGAGCATTAGAGTTTGACAATTTTATCAGATATTTGATAATTTCAATAATATCTTCTTTTGTAAGAACACGTATATTTTCATCAATATCTAAATTCAATTTTTTATTTATACGATACCTACCAACATCGCCCAAGTCGTATCTTTTTTCAGAGAAGAACAGGTTGTTAATAACCTCTCTTGCACTCGAGTCGTCTGCAGGTTCGGCACTGCGCAATAGTCGGTAAATATGTCTGATAGCATCAATTTCAGTATTGCTAGGGTCTTTTTGCAACGTATTGTAAACAATAGAGAAGTCTGTCGCATCTGTGGTTTCTTTGTGCAGAAGAATAGTAGAAACTCCGGATTCTAAAATCTCATCTATTTGTTCTTGCTCGATAATTGTTTCACGTTCAATAATAATTTCATTTCTTTCGATAGAAGTAACTTCGCCTGTATCTTCATCAACAAAGTCTTCCATCCAAGATTTAAGGACTCTGGCAGCCAGTTTTCTGCCCTGTATTTTCTTAAGGTTAGTTTTATTAACTTTTATCTCTTCTGCCAAGTCAAAGATTTCCAGTATATCCTTATCGCTTTCAAAACCAATTGAGCGTAACAGGGTAGTTACCGGTAATTTCTTTTTACGGTCAATATAAGCATACATCACGTTGTTGATGTCTGTTGCAAATTCAATCCATGATCCTTTAAAGGGGATAATTCTTGCCGAATAGAGTAGAGTACCGTTAGCGTGTAAATTCTGCCCAAAGAAAACTCCGGGTGAGCGGTGCAGCTGTGATACAATAACACGTTCAGCTCCATTAATAACAAAAGTACCCTTTTCTGTCATGTAGGGAATTGTACCAAGATATACATCCTGAATTACAGGAGCAAAGTCCTCGTGATCAGGGTCGGTACAATATAGGTATAGTTTTGCTTTTAGTGGTACGCTATAGGTGAGTCCTCTTTCCACACACTCTTCTATGGTGTAACGTGGAGGGTCCACATAATAATCTAAAAACTCAAGTACGAAGTTATTGCGAGTGTCCGCAATTGGGAAGTTCTCTGTGAAAACTTTATATAATCCTTCGTTTTTTCTGCTTTCGGGTGGTGCGTCTAATTGTAAAAAGTCTTGAAACGATTTTAGTTGTATTTCAAGGAAGTCGGGAAAATCGAGTTGATTTTCTATTGACGCAAAATTTATTCTTTGGTTGATAATATTTGAAGACATGGATTTATGAATTTTGAACTTATGTATGTATTGACACAAAAGGTTAAGAATCTTCACTTGAAGATTCCTAACCAAGTTAACCTATTTTCAGGTAAATTCTATTTAAGTTCAATCTCTGCTCCCGCTTCTTCAAGTTGTTTTTTCAAAGCGTCAGCTTCGTCTTTTGTTATACCTTTTTTAATTTCGCTTGGAGCTGCATCTACTATTTCTTTAGCTTCTTTTAGACCAAGACCTGTTAATTCTTTAACGGCTTTTACAACAGCTAATTTTTGCGCTCCTGCACTTTTAAGGATTACATCAAATTCAGTTTTTTCTTCTACTGCTGCTGCTTCGCCAGCTCCCATAGGTGCTGCTACTGCTACAGCTGCTGCTGCAGGCTCGATTCCGTATTCTGTTTTAAGAATTTCAGCAAGTTCGTTAACTTCTTTCACCGTTAAGTTAACTAGTTCTTCAGCAAATTTTTTTAAGTCTGCCATTTTTGTATTTGTTTTAAATTGATTACTAATTTTGTTTGTTTGATATTATTAATTTCCCTTTTCCGAAAGTGTTTTTAATACCCCATGGAGTATTGTACCACCGGATTGGAGAGACGAAATAACATTCTTAGCAGGTGACTGTAAGATTGAGATAATTTCGCCGATAAGTTCTGTCTTACTCTTGATATTAACAAGGTCTTTCAATGTGTTAGCTCCAATAAAGATGCTTTCTTGTACATACGCACCTTTAAGAGCAGGTACTTCAGACTTGTTTTTGTTATATTTCTCAATGAGTTTTGCCGGAGCATTTGCATTGTTTGAAAACATAATGGCTGTATTTCCTTTCAATAATGGATACAACTCTTCATAATTTCCTTCAAATGTTTCAAATGCTTTACGTAAAAGAGTGTTTTTTACTACCAACAATTTAATTTCTTCTTTGTTGCACTCTCTTCTCAAAACGCTTGTTTTTGCAGCATCTAATGTTGCAATATCAGTAAGATAGAAGTGTTCGTACTCTTGCAGGTTAGCTGCTATCTTTTCTATAATTAAATTTTTATCTTCCTTTTTCATCGATTCTTCTTTTTAACAATTAGATTTCTTCTACCGATTTGTTGTCCACTTTAATACCTGGACTCATCGTGCTAGAAAGATAAATACTTTTAATATAAGTTCCTTTTGCAGCCGTCGGTTTCAATTTAATCAATGTTTGAATAAATTCTCTTGCGTTATCCGCAATTTTTTCAGACTCAAAAGATACTTTCCCTATAGAGGTGTGAACAATACCTGCTTTATCTACTTTAAAGTCGATTTTACCTTGTTTAACTTCCTTCACTGCTTTCGCAACATCGGTAGTTACCGTTCCGCTTTTGGGGTTAGGCATCAATCCGCGAGGTCCTAATACTCTACCAAGTGCACCTATTTTTCCCATAATTTGCGGTTGAGTTATGATAACATCAATATCGGTCCAACCTCCTTTAATTTTTTCAATATATTCATCTAGTCCAACGTGGTCGGCGCCGGCTTCTTTAGCCTCAGCTTCGACTTCAGGAGAACACAATACAAGAACTCTGACTTCTTTTCCGGTTCCGTGTGGAAGAGACACAACGCCTCTCACCATTTGGTTAGCTTTTCGCGGATCTACGCCTAAGCGTACATCGATATCCACAGATGCAT
Source organism: Bacteroidota bacterium (assembly GCA_041846575.1). Lineage (GTDB taxonomy): Bacteria > Bacteroidota > Bacteroidia > Bacteroidales > Dysgonomonadaceae > JBGZFC01. The sequence goes on along the minus strand of JBGZFC010000025.1, from coordinate 18,870 downwards.
CAAATTTTGTGGTGGTTATTTCTTTTACCAAAGATGATGCTTCTTTCAGTGTGTAGGTTTTTTCCGCTTCAATCTTGCTTAAAGCTAACTTTCTGTTTTTTGTAAGTTTACTCATGTCTTAATTGAAGTTTATTGTTTAACATCTGCGGGAAATTCACCTTTCACTGTGATACCCATGCTTCGAGCTGTACCGGCTACCATTGTCATTGCAGATTCAAGAGTGAAGCAGTTTAAATCGGTCATTTTTTCTTCGGCGATGGTTCTTACTTGTTCCCAAGTAACTTGCGCAACTTTTTTGCGATTTGGTTCTGCCGAACCGCCTTTTAGTTTACTAGCTTCTAATAATTGAATCGCAACCGGTGGTGTTTTAACGATAAAATCAAAAGACTTATCAGCATAATAAGTAATTACCACAGGTAATACTTTGCCGGCTTTGTCTTGAGTTCTGGCATTGAATTGCTTGCAAAACTCCATTATGTTAATCCCTTTTGAACCCAATGCGGGACCTACGGGGGGAGATGGGTTTGCAGCTCCTCCTTTGATTTGTAATTTTAGTTGTCCAGCAACTTCTTTTGCCATTTTTTTGATTTTAATTAATTACGGTTTTCGAAACATTTTGAATGAATATACAGTATTTGCGTAACCAAAACTGTTATTCTTTCTCAACTTGCATATATCCCAACTCTAAGAGTTGTTTTCTTCCGAAAATTTTCACCATCACTTTTAGCTTCTTTCTTTCATCATTCACCTCTTCTATTACACCGGAGAAACTACTGAAAGGACCGCTTATCACTTTCACGTTTTCTCCAACATAATAATCTACATCCATTTCGTTGTTAGCCTCTTCCAATTCGTCCATAGTTCCCAATATTCGCTTAACTTCCATATCGCTTAGCGGTTGTGGGTTATCGGTTGAAGGTAGAAAGCCTGCAACATAATTGATGTTTTTTACTGCGTGAATAGCCTCTCCAAACAGATTAGCCTCTATAAGTACGTAACCCGGAAGATAAGCGCGTTCTCTCATCACTTTCTTATTGTTTCGTACCGTGTATGTCTTTTCTGTAGGAATCAGGACTTGAGAAATGTATTTCCCTAAATCGGTTTTTTTCATTTCTGACTCAAGAAACTCTTTGACTTTATTTTCTTTTCCACTAACAGTACGTAAAACATACCATTTATTTTCGTTTTCAGCCATTTTGTTCTTAATTCAAAATTTTACAAAACACCATAGAGAAGTTTTAGAAGCCACTCAAATAAAGAGTCAATGCCAAACACTAGTAATGCTATAATAAGGGAAGCTACCATTACTATTATTGTGCTGCTTGTCAGCTCTTGTCTTGATGGCCAGGACACTTTACGAGTCAACTCATTATAAGAGTCCTTTATATATGCAACTATTTTATTCATTATAAAATTATAATCTTTTTTCGCACGGGTTGAGAGACTCGAACTCCCGACACCTAGTTTTGGAGACTAGTGCTCTACCAACTGAGCTAAACCCGTAAAATAACTTTCCTCCTCACATTACTATTATGTTGGTTGATCAGAGGAAAGTTTATTGTTATTATGCTAATCCTATTGAAGGATGATATTTAAACAATTAGTCAATTAGTTCAGTAATTTGACCTGCACCTACTGTACGTCCACCTTCACGGATAGCGAAACGAAGACCTACGTTACAAGCTACAGGGTAAATTAATTCCACCTCAATAGTTACGTTGTCACCAGGCATCACCATTTCAACTCCTTCCGGAAGAGTAATTTCACCAGTTACGTCCAACGTACGAATGTAGAATTGAGGACGATATTTGTTATGGAATGGTGTGTGACGTCCACCTTCTTCTTTTTTCAAGATATAAACCTCTGCTTTAAATCTTGCGTGAGGTTTAACTTTACCAGGGTGAGAGATAACCATACCGCGTTTGATTTCGTCTTTGTCAATACCGCGTAGCAATAGACCTACGTTATCACCGGCTTGACCTTCGTCCAAAATCTTACGGAACATCTCAACTCCTGTAACAACAGATTTCATTCCTTCTGCTCCTAAACCGATAATTTGAACTTCTTCACCTGTTTTAATGATACCTGTTTCGATACGACCTGTAGCAACTGTTCCACGTCCTGTAATTGAGAACACGTCTTCAACGGGCATAAGGAATGGCTTATCAACATCGCGAGGAGGCAGTGGAATCCATGAGTCAACAGCGTCCATCAGCTCCATGATTTTTTCTTCCCATTTTGGGTCGCCATTAAGTCCGCCCAATGCAGAACCTTGAATAACCGGAGTGTTGTCACCGTCAAAGTTATAAAACTCAAGAAGTTCACGCATTTCCATTTCAACCAGCTCAAGCATTTCTTGGTCGTCAACCAAGTCAACTTTGTTCATGAAAACAACGAGTTTTGGTACGTTTACCTGACGCGCAAGAAGGATGTGCTCGCGAGTTTGAGGCATAGGACCGTCAGTTGCAGCAACAACGATGATAGCTCCGTCCATTTGAGCAGCACCGGTAACCATGTTTTTAACGTAGTCGGCGTGACCCGGACAGTCAACGTGTGCATAGTGACGGTTAGCAGTTTCATATTCTACGTGTGAGGTATTAATAGTAATACCACGTTCTTTTTCTTCAGGAGCGTTGTCGATAGAGTCGAATGAACGCATTTCAGATAAACCTTTTTTCGCTAAAACTGTTGTGATAGCTGCAGTCAAAGTTGTTTTACCGTGGTCAACGTGACCAATAGTACCGATGTTAACGTGGGGTTTTGATCGGTTAAAATGTTCTTTTGCCATAAAATGTATTATTAATTAGTTTAATTTTGATATTTATTTTTCAATTTTATTTTCTGTTCAACAAAAATGGATTTTCCCATCTTTAGTTATGTTTTTGAGCCGATGGCGGGAATTGAACCCGCGACCTCTTCCTTACCAAGGAAGTGCTCTACCTCTGAGCTACATAGGCAAACAAAAAAACAAAAACGGAACAATAAAGCAATCTTACTTATTTGTTCAACAACTTTCATTTTTGAGCGAACGACAGCGTTGATTCTGGCTGCTTGTTGGTTGATTGCCAATAGCTTATATAGATACTCGTCTGTAAACCAAAAGCAAACGGAAACAAATATTTTTTATTTATAAACTTTTTAGTCAAAAAACGTACCGTTCAACTCTGGGGTGCAAAAGTACAATATTTTTATAAAACCACAAATTATTTTTCGATATTTTTTTTGCTAACCGTCAAGTTTATTCTCGTTTTAACGATTTTATATGCTTACATTAAGGCTTATTCTGATTTATGGTCTATGTATATGTGTATATCTTATATAAAATCGGTGAAAGTCAAAAATATATCTAAGAAAGGATTAAATATTATTATTTATTGATTCGATAAGAGCACTCATATTCGATGTAAGTAGTCTGACAGCAATAGCCATAAGAATTACTCCAAATATTTTCCTGAGAATAAAAGCTCCTGATGCTCCTAATAGTTTTTTTACAGGGTCTAAAAATTGCAATACCAGAAATACAATAAGCATGTTTGCAGCTACGGCAATAATCAGATTTATAGTTGAATATTCGGCTCGCATAGACAGGAGGGTTGTAAAAGTGCCGGGACCTGCAATCAATGGAAATACAACCGGAAAAAGGGTGGAAGAATTGCCATCGGGATTGTCATTTTTAAAAATTTCCACTCCAAATATCATTTCTATGGATAATATAAGCAGCACTACCGCGCCGGCAACAGCAAACGATGAGATATCAACCTGAAAAAGTCGTAAAATCCACTCTCCCAAAAACAGAAAAAACAACAGAAAGAAGAATGAATATAACGATGCTTTTAAGGAACTGATATTTTGATTTCTGTTTTTAATGTCGATGAAGATTGGCACAGAGCCGGTGACATCTATAATTGCAAACAGAACCAGAAATGCGCTTAATATTTCTACAATATTTATTGAAAACATAGTATACGTGTTTAAGTGTTTAATAATTTATCGTATGCAAAGGTATAAAAAATATGTGTGTTTCAATAAGGAATTAATATTTTTTATGTGATATCACTGATATTTTCCATTGCAAAGTGTTCGATATGAGCGAAGTTTAAAAACTTGATGATTTTAAAAGCATTGAAGTGATGAAAGAATCTTTTTCTAAAAGTCTCCAAAGTGGCGGCATTTTTATTACAATCTTCGATATCGTAAATAAAATCAGTATCTTCTATAAATTGTATTACAGACGGATGTAATTGATTTATTTTGTGATTAATAACACTTCTGTCTTGTTTAAAAAATTTGTCTTTCATTGCAAAAAATCTTCCTAATGCTTGAAAAGACTGCCTGCTATAAACACTCATCTGTTTGTCCGGTTCATCAATTATTTTTTGCAATGAAGGTCCTGTACCAAACGGGACTCTGTCAGAAAATCGAGCCATTGGATAGACGAATACTTCTTGTAACTCTTTTATATATCCAAGGGTGAATATTTTTTGTAAAAAGTAAAAATCTTCTCCGCCTTGCTGTCTTCCCATTCCTCCTACCCTTATGTAAGCATCAGCAAGTACCGAAAAGGCGGAGCCTATGGTGTGATAGAAATACGGAAATCCAATTTTTTGCATATATCGGCTAAAATAACGGAGATATTTTTCGTATTGGCGGATCGGTTTTTCGAGTTGCGGAAAATCCGAATCTACTCTATGGTGGAAGTTATGCACAGTACAGTTTAATTTTTTTTCGGTTTTGTAAGCTTTTTCTATTTCTACAAAGAAGTTTTTTGAAACAGTGCAATCTGCATCCAACGAAACAATAATTCCATTTGCGTTTTGCGTATCTAAAAAGTGTTTTACGGCTATGTCCATACCTATTTTTCGAGCCAATCCTACTCCTGCATGTTTTCGGGGAAGATTCTCAAAAATCAGTTGGAAAAACTTTAAGGTTGATGTTTCGTGAGATTTTGCAAAATCGTTGATTTCTAAAAGAGACCTCCTGTTTTGCTCAATTTCGTTTTCACGGCTTCTGACACTGGAGTTTAAGATTGTAATTATTGCAATGTTTGAATCTGTTTTGTTACAGTCGTACAGGCTTTGAAGTGTAACATTTAAGTTTGGCTCATTGAGACATGGGATAACCACAATAATATCTGCCGCAAAATCAATTGACAATTGGTTTTGAAGATACTCTTTTTTTTGCTTCTGAATATATTTATTCCAATGTTTCACTCAAGGTAGAGATAAAAAAGATTGTCTCAAAAGCAACGTTACTTTTGAGACAGTCTCCTTATTATTATAATGTTTCGACCTCTTGTTATTTTTTCTTTTCTGTTTTTGAGGATGAAGCCGAAGTTTGAGGTCCATATTTTTTATTCAAAAAATCTATTACGTCATTGGTAATATCATATTTTTTGTCGGCATATAAAATATTGTCTGCAGAGGTATTGCTGAAAATAATTTGGTAGCCTTTGTCTTTGTTAAATTCAGCCAAACGAACTTTTATCGTGTCACTCAATTCGATGTTGAGTTTTTGTTGTTCCAATGCAAACTCTTGTGTAAGTCGCTCTGCCATGAGTTGATACTCTTGTTGCATTTTCATCAAGCGTTGTTGTTCTTGCTCTGCTCTCTCTTGGCTTAAGAATGCGTTGTTTTGCATTTTACGTTGAAAATCCTGAGCAGCAGTGTTAAATTCTCTCTCTTTTTGATTTAATGATGCTCTTGAATTCTCTTCCGTTCTCATTAATGCTTCATTTAAATCTTTTGCAAAATTGTAATTTAGCAATAGAGAATCGACATTAACATAAGCAATTGGAAGAGTTATCGATGAATCGTTAACCATCGATATCAAGTCGCTTGAATTGTTGTTAGCACGTGACTTTTTTTGATTGAAAAACAGGATGTAAAGAACGATAAGCGCAACGGCTAAAACTCCACTTACAATGTAAGAGTAATTATTTTTCATTTCTATAAAAATTGATTAATTATATATTTTCGTTTTTAAGTATCTTTATTACAGGACTCTCTTTTTTATAACTTTCACGGTCTTGAGAAGTGGCACATGAAATATTTCTTTCTCTCATAGCTTTGTTTCCCCCGACATGCGTATTGGGGAATTTTCCTGATTTGGTAAAGAAAACTCTTATCCCCATCAGCAAAATAGCAATGAGCAAAATAACGATTCCTAAAAGTATTGTTTTAATCATGCTTTTTTTAATTGTGGCGCAAAGATAATTTAATTAACAAATTAAACCACCATTTTTCTTATTAAAGAAGCTAAATATTTTGTGAGAACAACATTTTTTATCTATTTTTATACGCTAATTGAAAAATGTATAAAGCAAATTTTACAGATAACCCTGTTTTCTTCGTGAGAAATCGCGAGAAGTATTGTGTTGTAATTTTTTCAATTATCAAGCTTAATATTAATTTTTTACTAATCAACTAACGTATATATAATATTATGACTATCAGAAATTTAGAACCAACTATTGTTTGGAAGTACTTTTATGAAATTTCGCAAATTCCGCGTGCATCAAAGAAAGAAGAAAAAATCTGTGCATATTTGATGGATTTTGCAAAAGAACACAACTTGGAAGCTAAACAAGATAAAGCCGGCAACGTACTTATCACGAAACCTGCCACAAAAGGAAAAGAAAATGTGCCAACCATTATTTTGCAATCACATGTTGATATGGTTTGCGAGAAAAACAGCGATGTTGAACACGATTTCGATAACGACCCGATTGAAACGATTATCGATGGTGACTGGGTAAGAGCAAACGGCACAACTTTGGGTGCTGACAATGGTATTGGCGTAGCTGCTCAATTGGCGGTATTGGCATCAGACGATTTGTCGCATGGCAAAATCGAAGCTCTTTTCACTGTTGACGAAGAGACCGGATTAACCGGAGCCAATTCGTTGGAGGAAGAATTTTTCACGGGAGATATTCTTCTGAATCTGGATACGGAAGAAGAGGGCGAGATTTATATCGGTTGTGCCGGAGGAAAAGGAACTAAGGCATATTTTAAATATGAGAAAAAGCAAGCTCCGAAAAATTATTTTTGGTTTAAAGTACAGGTGAAAGGTCTGCGAGGAGGACACTCGGGTGGAGATATTCACAAAGGACTTGGCAATGCAAACAAAATTCTTAACAGATATCTCTATTCGCTATTGGACGAGAGATACAAAATGCGTCTCGCCGAAATTGACGGGGGAAATTTGCACAATGCCATACCAAGAGAGGCTTATGCCGTGGTAGGTGTAAAACAGAAATATAAAGAGGATGTAAGAGTGAAACTGAATCTTTTTTTGGCAAAAGTGCAAAACGAATACAAAAATATAGAGCCTAATCTGGATATACATCTTGAGACGGTTGTAACTCCGGTAGAAGTAATCAAAAGAGGTACAATGAAAAATCTTATTCGCGCACTTTATGCTTGTCCTCACGGCGTGATTGCTATGAGTCAAGATATTGAAGGACTGGTTGAAACATCTACAAACCTGGCATCTATAAAAATGCAGGAGGGTAATATTATTGAAATTACAACAAGCCAAAGAAGCTCTGTGGAATCGAGCAAAGAGGATATTGTAAATATGGTTTCGGCTGTTTTCAACCTTGCCGGAGCGAAGGTTGTGAACAGCGACGGATATCCTGGTTGGCAACCAAATCCAAATTCAAATATTTTGAATCATGCAAAATCGGAATATTTCAAACTTTTCAATGTGGAACCAAAAATAAAAGCGATACACGCAGGTTTGGAATGCGGCTTGTTCTTGGAAAAATATCCCAACTTGGATATGATTTCTATCGGACCCGATGTTATAGACGTACACTCGCCCGATGAAAAAATGAAAATATCATCTGTTCCTAAATTTTGGAACTATCTGATAAAAATACTCGAAAATATACCTTCGACTCAGGCGAAATAATAATAAACTCGAAGCAATTTCGTTATTATTTCTGAACGAGTTTTTAAAACAAAACGAACGTAAAAGTGTGAATTTGCTCACACTTTTATGTTATTATCACATAACAATGAAAGCATTAAAATATCTTTTCCCATTCCTGCTGTTTATCGGTTTTCTCGCATCTTGCGATACTGATATTAAGTATTCATCCAATCCGAGTGACAGACTGACTTTTTCGGTAGATACGGTTCGATTTGATACGGTGTTTACAACAATAGGTTCGTCAACTAAACTTCTCAAAGTTTACAACAAAAACAAAAATGCTCTGCTTATCGAGCAAATCAAACTCGAAAAGTTTGGAACAAGCGGTTTCAGAATTAATGTGGATGGTATGAGCGGTCATGAATTTAACAACGTGGAGATTTTAGCCGGCGACAGTCTGTTTATTTTTGTAGAAGTAACCGTAAATCCGACTTTAGAAAACAATCCCGTGCTTATTGAAGACAATATCCTGTTTAAAAGGTCGGGGGCGGAGCAGTCTGTGCTGTTGGAGGCTTTCGGTCAGGATGCATATATTTTTGGAAAAAAGATATTTGAAAATGACACCACGCTTACGGGAGAAAAACCGTTTTTATTGCAAGATTCACTTATCGTGAAACATGGCGTTACACTGACTATCGACGAAAATGCTCGTTTCTTTTTCGATAGAAATGCAGGCTTTTATATTGACGGTAAAGTAATTGCCCAAGGCTCAATAAACAATCCGATAGTTTTCAGAGGAAGCAGAAACGATAATATGGTTGGAGAAGTTTCCTACGACTTGGTTCCCGGACAGTGGCAGGGAGTTTTTGTTGATTCACTCAGTTTTGGCAACCATTTCGAAAACGTTCAAATAAGGAATGCACATTACGGCATACAATTTAAGCATTCTGATGAGAGTGCGAAAAAAGCTGTACTTAAAAATGTAGTAATACACAATCACTTATCTACCGGACTGCAAGCAGTAAACTGCGATATAGATATTTACAACTCTCAAATAACCAATACGGGTGGAGCATCTGTATTATTGGTTGGCGGTAAGTACGACTTTGTACATTGTACTATCGGCAACTATTTTAATTGGGATACTCGACTTTCGCGTGCTTTAGTTATCGCGAACAAAGTAGGAGATGATGTTTTTCCGTTAAATAATTTGAGAATTGTGAACAGTATTATTGAAGGGACACAGTCCGATGAAATTATGTACAAAATTGAGGACGGAATACCTTCTAACTTTCTTTTTATAAGCAACTTGATTAAGTCGGAAGAAAAATCCAACTCGCACTTCGTTAATAATATATGGAATACAAAAGAAAAAACTTTCCGCTCAATTAACGAGGATAACAGCCGAAAATACGATTTCCGGTTGGATTCAGCTTCGGTTGCCATAAATGCTGCAGACATACAATATTCTCTTGATTTTCCTTACGATATAAACGGTATTCCACGTCTGACCGATGCCGCTCCCGATATGGGTTGTCATGAGTTTGTTGATGAGTAACCCGATTTTTGAAACATGAAAAAAGTTCCTGTTCTCATCATCTTGTTGTTTATTTGCGTTTCGTGTGCATTCTCGCAAAGTCAATTTCGTGCCGTGTTTTACAATGTGGAAAATCTGTTCGATACGAAAGATGACCCAACTAAAAATGATAACGAATTTTTACCCGATGGTGTAAAAACTTGGACTCCTTATAAATATTGGGAAAAACTGAAAAACATATCTCGTGTTATTACCGCAATTGGAGGCATGCAGTCACCTGCGATTGTAGGATTGTGCGAAATAGAAAATGATTCCGTAATTTCTGATTTAACACGACGCTCGTCACTTAAAGCACAAAACTATAAATATATCGTAACAGATTCTCCCGACAGCAGAGGTATTGATTTGGCTCTTCTGTATCAACCCGACCAATTTAAGTTGTTACATTACAACGAGTATGAAGTTACTTTTAAAGATAAACGCAGAGGTTCTACTCGAAATATTTTGCATGCAACAGGTAGAGTAGTAAATGGCGACAGTTTAGATTTCTTTTTGTGCCATTTTCCCAGCAGGACAGGTGGACAGCAGGCATCTGAACCGGCTCGAATTGAAGTTGCCGATTTGTTGCGGACAAAGGTTGATAGTCTGTTTGTTGTTCGTGGAAAAGCCAATATAATCATCATGGGCGATTTTAACGACCATCCCGATAATAAGAGTATATTTCAGACTCTAGAAGCAAGAAGTCTCAACTACTTTAGAGACGATTATGAGTTGTATAATCTGTTTTTTCATCGAATAAAAGAACGCGATTTCGGCACATATTATTACAGGGACAGGTGGGAGATTCTTGACCAAATTATTGTAAGTGGCAATCTGTTGAGAACCGATAATTCTATTAAAGTTAAAAACTCTGAGGCACACGTTTTCAAACCGGAGTTTTTATTGGAGAGAGACAACTCATCGGGAAATAAAAAACCACGCAGAACTTATCTGGGAACTACTTATACAGGCGGATTTAGCGACCACCTTCCGGTTTATGTGGATTTATTGATAAGATAAAAATCAAATCTACATTTATTAAATTTGAAAAACTAAATAATAAATTCTATTTTTGTATTGGTTGTTTCGTTTTTGGGGATAAATATATTAAATCTCAAACATATAAAATTAACAGATTACAATTATGAATCTACTTTTTATCAATCTCAACGGCTGGGAAATTCCTATAATTTTCTTGGCTATTTTGCTGTTTTTCGGAGGAAAAAGAATACCCGAATTAATGAAAGGTTTAGGCAAAGGAATCAGTAGTTTTAAGAAAGGATTGCACGATATCGAAGATGAGATAAAGTCTGACCCCGAAAACAAGGACTCTGACAAATAGAATTTTATAATTATCCGTAATAATACCCAAATGAAGTTCTTGTGTTACTTTTGAACACTGCAACCGACATATACATGTGGTTTGTTGCATTGGTGAACGAAAGCAAATATATTTAATAAATGGGACGAACGGACTTAAAGCCGTTAGTAACTGTGCAAAACATAAAAAACAGTTGCAATTGAGAACAAATACGGATAAATAAAACATTTTTCAAACAAGAATAAGTTAAAAAAACAGGAGAATAATGGCAGAAAAAGAGATGTCGTTTTGGGAACACTTGGAGGAATTCAGGTGGACTTTGATACGTATATTGGCAGCTCTGTCTGTTTTCACGATTTTTGGTTTTTTTCTAATACCGAAGATATTCGAAAGTATTGTTCTTGCGCCACGCTCTTCCGATTTTATTACCTACCGATTTTTTGAAAAAGTCGGAGAATATCTAACCTTTCTTCCCGACTTTTCCGCTGATGCTTTTTCGGTGGAAATCCTAAATATAAATATGTCCACACAGTTTATGACCTATGTTTCCACATCATTTGCTTTCGGTTTACTTTTCTCAATTCCGTATATAATTTACGAATTGTGGAAATTTATAAGTCCCGCTTTATTTGAAAATGAGGTAAAAAAGGTGAGATTGGCATTTGGGTTTGGAGGATTTATGTTCATAGTGGGTTGCCTAGTGGGATATTTCATTGTTTTTCCGTTAATTTTTCGTTTCCTGATTACCTTCGAATTAAGCAGTACGATTGAAAATCGCATATCGCTCGACTCTTATATGAACAATTTCTACACACTTATTCTGATAATGGGATTAGTGTTTGAACTTCCCCTGATATTCTGGCTATTATCGAATTTGGGACTGATATACCGACCTTTTTTTAAGAAGTACAGACGACACGCTTTCGTAGGCTCGCTTTTCCTCGCAGCTTTGATTACGCCGGGAGGTGATCCGTTCTCGTTGTTTGTTGTTACAACGCCTCTTTACATGATTTGGGAATTAAGTGCATTTGTAGTGAAAAAAGCTCCTGATGATGCAGCAAGTGAGATTTAGTTATGACGGTTTTTATCATAAAAACTTAGCTTCCGCTTTTAATTTTGTGTAGAACAAAAAACATACTTCTAATGATTTCTTTTCAAGCAAATTTATTACCTTTGCAAACAATTTAACAACGTAGAAATAAATTGATACTCACCATAGCCCACATAGCCAAATCGTTTGGCAATCACAGAGTTCTCGACGATGTCTCGTTTGAGCTTTCGGGGGGGAATATTGCTGTGTTGATGGGGGCAAACGGATGCGGCAAAACCACACTGCTCAATATTGTATCGGGATTTATGCCGCAAGACAGAGGTGAAGTTCGGCTAAACGAAACGAAGATAGACAGTATGCCGGTACATCGGATTAACAGAATGGGCATAACTCGTACTTTTCAGGATATGAGGTTGATAGGAAACCTTACTGTGTTACAGAATCTATTACTTGCTTTTCCTGCTCAGCAAGGCGAACGGTGGTGGAAAACCATTCTGCCCTGCAGCCAGGTGAAGCGGGAGCAGCACCGTAACCTTGAGGTGGCTAACACTATTCTAAAGACTTGTTTTATCGACGATATAGCCGAGAGTAAGGCTGACGAAATCTCTTACGGACAGCAAAAGTTGCTAAATCTTGCGTGCTGTATGGCAAACAATCCGCAAGTGCTGCTGCTCGACGAGCCTGTGGCGGGAGTAAATATCGCTTACCGCGACAAGCTGACCGAAATCATAAGCGGACTGAAAGCACAAGGCAAGGCACTGCTGATAGTTGAACATAACACCGATTTCATTGAGGCAATTGCCGATAAAATACTTTTTCTAAACAGGGGCGTGATTGCGGAGTTCGACTGTTTCGCCGATTTTAAAAACAACGATGAGATAAAAAACGCCTATATATGAGCCTATTACGCATAGACAACATACAGATAGGGTACGGCAAAAAGCAGGTACTGTTCGACATTTCTCTACAAGTAGAGCAAGGTGAAAGCGTACTCTTAGCCGGCAGTAACGGCTCGGGCAAAAGTACGCTCCTAAAAGCCATTTACGGACTGCTACCTCTCTGGGCAGGCAATATCTATTACGACAACAGGCTAATACAAACTGCCGAAGCACGATACCAAATGCCTAACAATCCGCTTATTTCGCAAGGTATAGTCTATATTCCTCAAAAGAACGAACTCTTTGCCGATATGAGCGTTGCCGAAAACCTCAAAACATGTCTGCTCCACCTGAACAACAAAAACGAGACACAGAACCGCATAGAGCAATTGATGACCGAAATACCGCTCCTCAAAGAGCGATACCGCCAAACAACGAGCAAACTCAGCGGTGGCGAGGCAAAACTGCTAACGCTCGGAATGGCATTGGTAAACCGTCCACGCATACTGCTATACGATGAACCATTGGCAGGGCTAAGCGGAAACAATATAGGCACCATGCTACACCACCTTGCCAAACTCAAAGAGGAGAAAGTAACGCTGGTGATTGTGGAGCATAAAATAAAAGAATTGTTTAACTTTGCCGACAGAATAGTAGGGCTGAAACTCGGCAAACTACATACCGAACAACTTGACACATTAGATAATATTAAACATTTTATGATATGAAAAAGAGAACGTTATTATGGATTGCGTTGATAGTAATTGTTGCTATCGGAGGCTATTTTGTGTGGAATGCTAAAAGCAAGAAGAATGCACAAGATAAAGAGGTTGTAAAGATTGGGGCAATATTGCCGCTGACGGGGAATGCTGCTGTATATGGTCAAGCCATGAAAAATGGCATTGAACTCGCCCATAGTCAATCAAAGATAAAAGACAAAATAGAATTGATTTTTGAAGATGATAAAGGCGAGCAAAATTCAGCTGTCAGTGCTACTCAACTATTAATGACAAAAAACGTTAGTGCTATTATTGGCGGGGCACAAAGTAAAACGGCTTCTGTAACTATTCCTATAACTGATAAAAATAAGATTCCGTTAGTAGCACCCGGAGCTTCTGCTGTGGATTTTGACTCGATTAGCCATTATTTTTTTAGATTGTGGCCATCGGATTCTTATGATGGCAGTATTATGGCGGACTTTATAGTTAGAGAGAAGGGAAAAAAAAGGATTGCTGATTTTTATACAAATTCCACATACGGGGTTGGTATAAGTAAGGTATTTGAAAGAAATGTTCATCATATTAACGGACAAATTGTCTTTTCAGAGCCATTTGAAGAAGGGACCAAAGATTTCAGAACTCAATTACTAAAAATAAAAAGATTAAATGTTGATGCCATTTTTATTCCCGGATATATAGCAGAAGTTTCGATTATTTTAAAACAAATAGAAGAGTTGAATATTCAAGCAGAAATCTTTGGCACAAGTAGTTTTTATGACGAAGAGTTCGCTAAGAGTCTGAGAAATTCAAAAAATAACGTGTATTTTTCTTATCCCGCCTTTAGTATTGATGATGATAATCAGGCTACTCAATCATTTTTTAATGATTATTTAGAAAAATATAAAGCTAAGCCGGATGTCTTTGCTGCAAATGCTTATGACTGCTTTAAGGTAATAGAAAAAGCCATAAACGATGGGGCTAAAAATGCACTTGAAATACGAGACGGGATTTCTAAAATTAAAGATATGCAAGGAGTAAGCGGCAAATTCTCTTTTGATGAATATGGAAGTGTTATTAAAGAATTTATGATATATCAAATTAATGACGGAGATTTTATTCCACAAAAAAAAGATAAACATGGATTGGAATAGTATTCTTTTTGGTGCTTTGCTAGGTTTTTTTGTAAGCATTCTCGCAAATAGAGCAACAGAAAAAGCATTGTTTTATTGGAATAAGTTAAGGCTATTTTTTCTAAAAGAAACAAAATGTCGTATTTTTATAAACAATCCTATTTTTGAACAAGAAAACAACGCATATTACGTAGTTAACTCTTTTGATAAAAGCATTTCAGAATTTTCAAATATTGCTTCAGAGTACTTAGATGAGTTTGAGAAATCGATAAAAGATGATAACAGGTCATCTAAAATTATTATAACCAATGTACAACAACCAAAATGGTATTTTGAAAAGTTTAAAGAAGTGCATGGAGAAAAATCCGATTTCGTGATAGAAATGAAGAATTTAGAAAATAACTGTCAAAAAAAGGATATAGAAGCCATCAAAACAAGTTTGAACAAATTATCCGAGTTATATTATACAGGTAATAAAGCAACATTATATGGACATCAATGGAAAATTGGGAACAGCAATATGACTTGCGTAGATCGTATTAATTTGTTTAAGATTGACGTTAATAGTAGTAATGGGAAATTTCAGACAACAACAAAAGAGGCTGACACAGCAAACAAAAAGTTTAAAAAGGAGAATAAATTATTTCATTTATTGTTTTTTGAAAAAATATTCGGGAAGAATGTTATTAATTACAATGTGAGTCCATTCGAGGTATATACAATGAAAGATAAAGAGACCTATGCAGATTTTATAAAATATTCTATCAATGACAATATAGGAGGTGATTCACTTATAATCAATAATAAAAAAGTTTTGAGTTATGATGAAGAGTTTAACTGCTTAACATTCCAAACAATTCCCAAAAGAGATATGAAAAGTTTCTTTAAATACATTACAAATACAGGGTTAAAAAAACAAAAATTGAGATGTTTATTCCAAGACTATGGTTTAAAAGAGAATGAAATTGAAAAAATATTCAATGAAGAAGGTTAGTATTATTGTACCTCAATATCAATCAAGCTATTGTATAGATGATTGTAAGTATTGTGGATTTAGAAAAACAAATAGCGTAATTCCACGCAAAAGATTGAACGATGAAGATTTTAAAAAGGAAATTGATTTGTTGTTGCAGTATGGATATAGAACAATTGAGTTCGTATATGCTTCCGATAGATACTTCTCACCTGACGCAATTGCTAAAAGGATAGAGTATGTAAAAAATCTTGGAATAAAGCGAGGTTTAAACTTACGGATAGGTTTAAACTCAGAGCCGTTCGATTATAAAGGATATAAAACATTGGTAAATTCAGGACTTGATTTCTTTGTTATTTGGATGGAAACCTACAACAAAGAAAAATATAATTTTTGGCATGGTAATAAAACACCGAAATCAAACTATGAAGTTCGCTACAGTGCTTATGAGATAGCAATTGATGCAGGTCTGAAAAACTACGGAATGGGAATTTTGTTTGGATTAAATGATTTGGAAGAAGACACCGATGCTTTGATGATGCATGCAAAATATTTAACTCAAAAAAGTGGTTTTGAACCTTATATTTTTGGCGTACCAAGAGTAAAAAGAGCTAACTCGGTTGTTATAGATGAAAAATACTCTTTGGTAGATGATATTTCGTTTGGCAAGGCAATTAAGAAATACAAAGATAATTTCCCAAACACGATGATATTCTATAATACTCGCGAATCATTTGAGTTAAATATGGAGTTATGTCAAAATTCAGATTTGTTTACTATTGATTGTGGAACTTATCCGGGTGCTTATTTACACCCTAAGATATTAGACAATGACACAGAACAGTTTCACACTATTCCCTATGAAAGGGAGAGAATTATTGAAGAAATGAATAAAAATAATATTCAACCTATTTTTGAATGGTAAAGAATATGGATTATTATGAAAAATTTGCCCCTTTTTATGAAACTGTCGGTTTGAGGAGAGGTCATTTTGCAAGCCAAATTGATTTTTTAACTTTATATATAATGAGTTCAAAAAAAGTTCTTGATGCGGCGTGTGGAACGGGAAATGTTATAGACTTTTTTCAACGGAAACATCCCGACAAAGTTTTTGTTGGTTCTGATAAGAGTTGTAATTTTACTAGAATAGCAAAAAAAAAACAAAATATTAATCCTCAAAATATTCACACTGTAAGCTGGGACAAACTGAATATAAGTTTCAATTCGCAGGAATTTGATTTGATTTTTATACTTGGTAATTCGATCACTCACGTTGAAACCGAAAGCGAGTTAGAAATCGTTTTTAAAAATGTATATGATATATTGGAAAAGGACGGTTTATTTTTATTTGATTTTAGAGATTGGACAAAAAACATAAAAGAAGGAAGTTTTAATCTACCCTTAAAATCAGAAATCATTGATATAGAAATAAAAAACGAGTTATTTTATTACCATACAGAATACGATAAAATCAAAAACCGACATTTTTTAATCCACAATTTATATCAAGGCAAAAGACTCGTGAAAAAAATTGAATTGTCTTTTTTGGATATTAGCACTCAAAGAATATTAGAAATAGGGAAAAAGTGTGGATTTGAAATGCGCTTAATTGACAATAGAGAATATCCGTTTATATCTATCGAATGTATCAAATGCAAATAGCTCTAAACATATTATTTACATTTACAATTTATCTATTATTAGCCTTTACTATAAGTGTTATTTATCAGGCTATTAAATTCTTCCACATCTCCCACGCCATCACCCTGACGTTCGGGGCTTACATTACCTATTTTATCGGCATTCAGCAAGGGTTGCCGTTGTGGGTGGCGGTTCCGGTTTCCGTTATTTCAGGGGTTTTGCTGATGCTTGCCGTAAACCAATGGATTTACAAGCCGTTGCAGAAGCGTAAGCCGGAGAGTTGGCAGATGATGATAG
Source organism: Bacteroidota bacterium (assembly GCA_041846575.1). Taxonomy (GTDB): domain Bacteria; phylum Bacteroidota; class Bacteroidia; order Bacteroidales; family Dysgonomonadaceae; genus JBGZFC01. The sequence continues at coordinate 1,412 of JBGZFC010000025.1, read as the reverse complement.
CCTCGCTTGGGCTTTATGTGGTGTTGCAAAACATTGTCTCTATCGTGTGGGGCGACAGTACGCTCAGCTTCCGCACGTGGGAGGTGAAGCAAGGACACGAGTTTTTGGGAGCGTACATAACAGATGTGCAGATAATTACCATTGTGGCAAGTGGCGTACTGTTGGCGGCGAGTTGGCTTTTCTTGGAGCGAACCAATATCGGTCAGCAGATAAAGGCGGTATCGTCCAATCCCGAATTGAGCACCATCTTTGGCATCTCTAAAAACAGAGCCATAGTGTGGAGCTTTGCCATAGGAGCGGGGTTGGCAGCCTGTGCCGGCATTCTTATCGCCGCCGATACCGATATGACGCCCACCATGGGTTTCAACTGGTTACTCTACGCTGTGGTGGCAATGATTATCGGCGGTATGGGCAAAATGCGTTATCTGCTGTTGGGGTGCCTGCTTTTGGCTTCGGCTCAACACTTGGCAGCCTACTATTTAGACAGCAAATGGATGAATGCCACGGCGTACATTATCCTTATTGCCTTTCTCTATTTCAGACCCTACGGTTTTAGCGGAAAACGAATTAAAAAAGCGGAAATATAGTATGGAATACATCTTACACCTTGCCATATTAATCTGCATTTACACCATACTCTCGCAGTCGCTTAGCTTGGTGGCGGGCTACAGCGGACAGATTTCGTTGGCTCATGCCGGATTTTATGGTATTGGAGCCTATACCACCGCGTTATTGTCGGTAAACTTCGGCACACCCGCTTTGCTCAATCTGGCGGTGGCACTGTTGCTTTCGGGCGTTATTGCGTACATTGTTTCCAAGGTTGCGGTGAAAACCATCGACGATTATTATATCATCATTACACTTGGTATTCAGGTGGTTATTTTTTCAATTATGAATAATTGGCAGGACGTTACACGCGGTCCGTTGGGCATACCCGGCATTCCGTCGTTTTCCGTTTTGGGATTTGCTTTCGATAGCAAAATATCGTTTTTGTTGCTTTCCGTTTTTTGTACGGCTACCATTTGGTTTATACTGCACAATATTACCCGGTCGCCTTTCGGCAGGGTGTTGCGTGCATTGAGCGAAGATGAAATTTACACCAAAAGTTTAGGTAAGAATGTGGCACAAGCAAAGGTGGTTTCGTTTGTTATCAGCGGTATGCTCGCCTCTATTTCCGGTGTTTTGTATGCACACTACATTAGCTATATCGACCCCACGAGTTTTACCGTCGATGAGTCCATCTTTATTATGAGCATCGTCATTATCGGCGGTATGCGTCATTTGCGGGGAATTTTCTTTGCAACCGTTTTCCTCGTGTTGCTGCCTGAGGCATTGCGTTTCGTGGGAATGCCATCGGCCATCGCCGCCAATATGCGTCAGATTTTTTACGGTGTAGCGTTGGTGTTGGTGGT
>JBGZFC010000024.1:0-4662 GCA_041846575.1 Bacteroidota bacterium | reverse complement strand
CCTTACTTAATACCTCATCAGGCACTACATGATTCTTCTCTTTCATAATCTTCTTCATTTTGCAAAGCTATTAAATATAAAATACGGAACCCAGACTGAATCCCGTATTTTACATTTACACAAAATATTTTATAGTGCCGTCTTAAAAAATGTTTTTCATTATAACGGTTTTACTCCCGGCCGAATCCTCTTGTAAAATCTTAATCCCGAAAGTGTTTTTATTCTCAAGGCAAGAATAAATCTCTGCATTGAAACCCGGAATCAACCATCGGACCGAACACGACTCAACTTTCTATGTCAAACCATTTGCACTCTGTAATTTTCGATAAAAACAGCTCTTCTCATAAAATAATATGAGTATTTTCTCAGGATTTGTTTTTGTGTTTCTTAAGAAGAGCTCTAAATTTCGTATCTGCACTTATCTTATCAATAATAGTCTTTACTACAGTTTCAATTTCTTTTCCTGCCGAATAATCAGCCGGACATACAAAATTCACTCTATCTTCGCTTATCAATTTCATGGTTTTCTCTTTTTTCCTGGTATTAGGTTTGTAAACTGCTATCGAATGTCCACCTTGTTGTTTTACCAATTTCATACACGGGATATCCGTATCCCCATCTCCGAAATATATCATATTGGAAAAAGGAATAGCTCTTTCTTCTTCGGGAATATATTCGTTTATTCTCTTGGATTCGTATATGCTTTCGATCCCTTTGTTTATTTTGAATAGGAACTGAGTTTTATTGGTAAAATTGACTGATACTGCAGGCCATATCGCTTTGCCGTCTACCTCATAAAGATAAGAACACGCAAAAATTTTCTTGAATTCTTTGGCAATTACAGTTCCTTCGATCATTTCTTTCAGTCCCGATGAATTAATGTAGTGTTCAATAACAATGTCTTTACTTTTCCCATATCGATTTATTCTATCGAACCAATCTTTTACACCTTTAAAGAGTTCCACCGATTTCCCAAATTCTCTGAAACTCTCTCTCTTTAGTGAGATATTCTTGTTTTGCGCTTTTCTTAGCATTAAATACATATATGTCAATATCTGATCTGCATCATTCGTTTTAGCTAATTCGGAGTTTTCCTGCCAAAATTGTTCATTATTTTCTCCGATAGCCTTCATAAAAGCAAATTCCTGCATATTGCCCGGTGATAGCGTGCCGTCAAAATCATATATTAATGCAATAACTGTTTTCTTCCTCTTTGCCATATCTCTATTTCTGATTAGAATCTATCAAGTCCCTTACATCTGTCCCGAAGACCTCTACAATCCGAAACAATACTCGAATAACCTACTACATTGAAGTTTTTGATACCCTTTTTTATGGACAATTGTCATTCAATCAAAATTTAAACTCCGCTCATATTCGACTTCGGATTCTTTTGCCAAAAAGAATCCCAACCGATTCTTATCTTCAAATACACCGAGTTTTTGTCTATAGGTATTAAATATTCGTGGATTTTCGATTTCGATTTTTCTGCTTTTTGAAATTTTTAAAAAATCTTCCTCTCTGTCAATTCCAAGAAATCTTCTGTTTGTAAGGTTTGCCGCAATACCCGTTGTGCTGCTGCCTGTAAAAGGATCTAATATCCAGGTATTTTTTTGAGTAGATGCTAAAATAATTCTCGTCAGCAAGGCTAAGGGTTTCTGTGTCGGATGTTTACCACATGATTTTTCCCACCTGGCAATTGCAGGCAAATTCCAAACATCTTTCATTTGTCTTCCCCCATTAATGGCTTTCATCAACTCGTAATTATAGTAATGGGGAGATTTTTTGTTTTTTCGTGCCCAAAGGATGAACTCAGTTGAATGAGTAAAGTAGCGACAGGAAAGATTGGGCGGAGGATTGGTCTTTGCCCACGTAATACAATTCAAAATTTTATAATTCAATTCGGTAAGCATTTGAGCAACGGAGAAAATATTATGAAATGTTCCGCTTATCCAAATTGTTCCGTTTTCTGTCAAGTGCTCCCTACATGCTTTTAGCCAATTCTTATTAAACTCATTATCTTTTTCAAATCCTTGCGATTTATCCCAATCGCCCTTATTGACACTTACCATTTTCCCACTTTGCACGGAAATCCCATCGTTCGAAAGGAAGTATGGAGGGTCGGCAAATATCATGTCGAACTTGAAATCGAATCGATTTAAAAGTTCTACACAATCGCCATGCAAAAGCACAAAGGCCTTATCTCCGGATTTGAAAAAAGGAGTTATTGACACAATTATTTTTCTGAATAATACTTATTTACTCCATCAAGATATCCTTGTGCAAATGCAGCATGCGGACTTTTATGTCTTTGTCCTTGTGCCTGGCTCTCCTCTAATGAATCTAATACATTAGTAATATCAATTTCTTCCTGTAATTGATATCCTACACGAAAGCCTGATTCGTAAGCACATGCTGCACATTTATGCCTACCTTTACCTCCTTGATCCAAAAGTAAACTTTCCATAATATTTTGAACCTCTGAGTGATCTTTTTTACACGTCATAATTTTTCTTTGTTACTAAAAATTAATTGTCTTCTCTTCTAATAATTTCATCACAAATTTATTAAGATTTGCAAGGTTATACACACTCGGAATAATAGAAAACGCTTCTTCTAACTTATTTTTTGCAGACAACCAACCTTGTCCGTCTGTAATCCAAACAAATTCGAAATCAGTATATTGATTGATTTTCGGAGCGAGTTCCGAATAAGCTCTCGCGACCTCATTTAGTTTGGAACCTCCGCTATTATAAAAGTTCGTTTCAATCAAATATGTCTTTACCTTTGTTTTAATCACAAAATCGAATCTTTTTAAATCAGCTCCTAAACTTGTAATTCCGGGAAATTCCGAACTGCATACTTCCTTTTTATAGAATATTTCGGCATTATCAAAAAACAGAGAAACGGTTTTGGACATATTTTCTCCTCCTCTGTTTTTTCTCGCATTTGTATCTAAGCCTACTTCAACTCCCAAAACATAATCCACAAGATTGGTAATTTTTTTGTTTCTGAATATTTCACCTAATCCGGTATCTTCAATAAATTCATAAATCTTATCAGAACTTTCAAAATACGAATCGAGAAGGACAATATCCCCCTCTCGATTAAAAGTTTTGGCATTTTTATTTTTCCTCACGGCAATCAGAATATCCAAAATCTCAAAAGCTTTGGGGGTTTCTTCAAACAATTCATCGATGGCAATCTTTAAATCTTCCTTACCTATCAAATAATTAAGTTGATTCAACTTGATTTCGATTTTAGAAACATTATTTATTGTTTTTCTGAAATCGGTAAAATAATCAAGTGTTGCATTCGTTTCGCTCAATTGCGATATAAAAGTTTCAAATCGCTCCGACATAGCCTGTTTCCTCTAATGGTTGATTGGTTATTAACAACTCTGTAAGTTTTCCCCGTTTTGCCGCATTTGCATTAACCATTCTCGTGGCATACACCCGCTGAATAATGAATTGTTTATATAGTTTGTCAAAAAAATCATCGTCGGGATTTTCCCCCTTTACATCCGAATTACTCAAAATAAAACGATATCCGAGCAAATCGATTTTCTTGCAAAAATCACTCAATCTAATTTGTTCATTGTCACCAAAGCCTTCTTTTGCATAAGAATTGAAACTTGATGTCTGACTTAACGGTTTGTAGGGAGGGTCGAAATAAAAAAAGCTATTGTCTGAAGCATACCTCAAAGTATCTTCAAAATCCCCTGTCAGTATTTCGACTTTTTGCAATAGTTTACTGTCTGCGAAAATGGTCTGTTCGTCACATATTTTGGGATTGACATATTGTCCGAATGGGACATTAAAAAGACCTTTAGCATTTACCCGGTATAAACCGTTAAAACAAGTACGGTTTAGAAAGATAAACAAAGCCGTATTTTCAATGGCATTGAGTGATTTTGAATTGAATCTTCTCCTTTTGTTTAAATAGTATTTTTTTCGATTTTCCTCATTCAAAGGCAAGTATTCTCCTTGAATCGTTTGCAAAATCTCAACCAATTCGGAAGGGGTTTCTTTAATTGTTTTATAAGCAGTTGTCAAATCGGGATTTATGTCGTTGATTACGGCCTTCGTAATATTCGGATATTGTTGCAGTATCCAAAATAAGACAGCCCCCCCTCCAACAAAAGGTTCTACATAAGTAATATTTTTTATTGTATCGAAATTTTCGGGCAAAACTTTCCGTATGGATTCGATTAGTTGGGTTTTACCTCCGACCCATTTGATGAATGGCTTTGCTTTTATTGTCATTTTTGTTTTCTTTCCTGCAAATTTACATTTTATTTTCTGTTTGCAATGCTAAGGTTCGTTTATCCGTGATAAGGTAGGTATGCCTTCAGTCAATTGGACTACCATATCGCAACAACCGTTCATAAAATTTGGAGATAGATTCCGGTCGATGTAACTTTGCACTTGTCGGAACGAGTAGTCCCACCCCTTTACTGCGGATCTCTACCGATGAGTTTTAAAACAAAAATCAAGCATAACACAGTTTATCTGACACCACCAATCTCTCGCCAAATTTTATTGCTAATTGTTGTGATATGGTACCCCAATTTGCCAGCGGCATAGACCATTTCTTCCGTATATTACGGTAAGCAAGATAAACTAACTTTTCAAGGGCGATGTCTGTCGGAAACACGCCCTT
>JBGZFC010000023.1:0-13644 GCA_041846575.1 Bacteroidota bacterium | reverse complement strand
TATTGCTGTCCGATAAACATTTTCATTTTACTTTGAAATGATTTCGAGTAAACGATTTCAAAAATTATTTGGGAAAGAAGGCTTGAATTGAAAATAGACGTAGTCAAAATCCCAACATTCGTTCGTTTTTGTCATTGCCTAAGGGCGATTCTGCGAATTCTGAACGAAGTGAAGAATCTTATCTTTGTAAGAAGTCAGATGTCAGAAGACCGAAGTTGAAAGTTGCGTATTTGGTAGCAGCTTGTCATTTCGAACACAGTGAGAAATCTATTCTTTGGGCTGTTAGCCGTTTGCTGTCAGTTGTTAGCAACAAACCCAAATCATAAACAACTCTCTGTCTTTTCGAACGAAGTGAGAAATCTGTTCTTCCGGCTGTTAGCCATTAGCTGTCAGCTGTTGGTTTTTGTAGGAAATAAATGTCTTAAGCCCTGGCTCTTGTGTCTTGCATCTAAAAAAACAGATACTTCATTCCGCTAAAAGCTCTATTCAGTATGACAACATAGTGATGTGCTTTACTTTTGATACTGCTGCGCGTTGATGACAAACTTTAATCAACGAGACGAACTTAAAGCCGTCAGTTCCTCTGTGTGAAACCTAAAAATATTTGTATTCAGTAACCAATACGAATATATTTTGTTTTTTTAATCCGATATAACCATACAAATATAGTGAAAATATGAGACTTCAAATTAAAAAAACCTTTAAATAGTGTGGATTTCACTTTATTTAGTAAAATATTTAAGCATTTGATTTAAACAATTGATTGAATTGTAGGTCAAAATAAAGACCTCAAAAATAGAACTTTATGAAACAGTTGATTTCTTTGTTATTTTATTTTTTGTTACTGTTGCTTCATTCGCTACGAATGTAACGGTTACGTTTACCAATTTAAGAAAACCAACGGGTAACATAATTATTGGCGTGTACGATAGTCCGATTTTTTTCCAAAAAGATGAAGGACAAGTTATGAAAATCACAATTCCGGTAAATTCGAAAACTGTAACTACGACTCTTGATTTACCGCCGGGTGAATATGCTTTCGCAATTTGTCACGACGAGGATGGCGATGGTACTTGCAATCAAAACATGTTGGGAATTCCTAAAGAAGTATTCGCTTTTTCAAGAAATTACAAGCCCAAGTTCAAAGCTCCGAAATTTGATAATATCAAATTTGTTGTTGGCGATAAGGATATGAATTTAAAAATAAAACTTATCTATTTTTAAATTGCAATATTATTGGAAAAAACAATGAGGCTATCTCAAAACAAATAACCAACAGCTAAAATTAGATTTTTCACTGTGTTATGAATGACAGATAGCATTTGCAATAATTGTTCATTGCTAATTGCACATTGTTGTTAATTAGCAAAGGCAGAGCCATCGTCTCCAGACTACAACGGACTTCTGTCTTCCTATTTCGGACAAAAAATCACTTTCTTACAATATTTGCACCCAATCTGTTCAATCGTTTTTCAATATCTTGATAACCCCTGTCTATTTGGTCTATATTGTGAATGGTACTTTTGCCTTTGGCACTCATGGCGGCAATAAGAAGAGAGATTCCCGCACGAATATCGGGCGAAGTCATGGTCATTCCCCGAAGTTTGAATCTATCGCCCAAACCGATAACCGTTGCTCTGTGCGGGTCGCACAATATAATTTGAGCACCCATATCGATAAGTTTATCAACGAAGAAGAGACGACTCTCAAACATCTTCTGGTGTATAAGCACACAACCTTCGGCTTTCGTAGCAACAACAAGCATCACGCTGAGCAAGTCGGGCGTAAGTCCGGGCCACGGCGCATCGGCAATAGTAAGAATTGAACCATCTATAAACGATTCTATTGTATATCGCTCTTGTGCAGGGATATAGAGGTCGTCGCCTTTTTGTTCCACTTTAATACCTAACTTACGAAAACTTTCGGGAATAATTCCCAAATTGGCTATCGATGCGTCTCTGATGGTAAGTTCTGATGCTGTCATCGCTGCCATTCCGATAAAACTGCCGACTTCAATCATATCGGGCAACATTCGATGTCTGCAACCGCCCAATCTTGTTACTCCTTTCACAATAAGACGATTGGAACCAATACCTTCGATTTTAGCACCCATACTCACCAACATTCTACTCAATTGCTCAACGTATGGCTCACATGCAGCATTATAGATAATGGTTTCGCCCTCTGCAAATACTGATGCCATAAGCAGATTGGCAGTTCCTGTAACGGATGCTTCATCCAAAAGAATATATTGTCCGCGAAGTTTTTCGGCTGTCAGAGAGAAAATCTGTTGCTTTTCATCGTAAACCAATTCGGCTCCCAATTTCATAATTCCATTAAAGTGAGTATCCAAGCGACGACGACCAATTTTATCGCCACCCGGTTTTGGTACGGTAGTATGCCCGAATCGAGCCAACATAGGTCCTACAACCATTATCGAACCTCGCAAAGCAGCAATTTGGCGCATATAATCATCGGTTTTGGTAAACTCCAAATCGATTTCCAAAGCCTGAAACGAGTAAGTATCCGGACTCAACTGATTTATTTTTACTCCCATATCACGCAACAGGGCAATAAGGTTATTCACGTCGAGAATATCTGGTATATTTTCGATTATTACCTCCTCTTCGGTAAGAAGTGTTGCACAAATTACCTGCAGAGCCTCGTTCTTTGCCCCTTGCGGTATGATTTCTCCTTTTAGGCGATGTCCGCCTTCGATAACAAATGAAGCCATAATATCGGGATTTTGGATTTAATATTTTTGATTATTCAATATAAAAACAGGTGCAACAAGCTAAAAAATCCACACTTCGGGTTCAAGTATCACACCAAACTCATAAAACACAGTGTCTCGTATTTCATTCATAAACTGCTTAATTTCTGCACCGCTTTCAGTTCCGTAATTCACGATAATCAGTGCATGTTTGTCGTAAACACCAACGTTGTCAACACGCATACCTTTGCATCCTGCACTATCGATAAGATAAGCAGCCGAAGTTTTAAAACTGTCGTTGCCCACAGCATATAAAGGAGCTTCAGGCAATAAAGTGATTAGTTTATCTTTTTCATCCGATGTAAGAATCGGATTTTTGAAAAAACTTCCTGCATTGGGCAACTCCAAATGGTTTGGCAGTTTCTGTTGGCGAACTTTAATAACCGCTTCACGAACTTGTTGCAAAGTAGGTTGCGTAACATTTGCCAACTCTCTGTTTAAATCGGCATATTTCTCAGTGTAAGTAAACGCTTTTTTCAATCGGAAAACTACCGATGTTATTACATATCGTTGTGTCTGCTTAAACAGACTGTTTCGATATGAGAAATCGCACTCTTCGTTTAGAAACGTTTTCGTTTGTGATGTTTCAATATCGACAGTATGCACCGAAACAATAGTATCTTTTACTTCGGCTCCGTAAGCTCCTATATTTTGCACAGGCGATGCTCCCACCGTTCCCGGAATAAACGAAAGGTTTTCCAAACCTGCATAATTATTAGATACACAATACTCTACAAACTCATCCCAATCCTCTGATGCACCAACTTCGAGAGTAACCGTTTGTTCGTTTTCATCAATCACGTTTATTTCGAAAAGTTGCGGATGAATGATAAGTCCGTCAAAATCTTTAGTAAAAAACAGGTTGCAACCACCTCCTACCACCAATTTTTGTTCAGTTTTGTAGGTCGATATTATGGTTTGTAATTCGTTTACCGTTGCAGGCTGGGCAAACAGTTTAGCTATAGCTTTGGTTCTAAATGAATTATAGGGTTTAAGTTCTATATTGTATTGAATATTCATTCTAATTATCAGTTATTTATATATTAAAAAAACTGTTGGTTTTTTGTTCATATCAGGCAATTTTCCTTTCCAGGATTTCACGTTTTTCGTAACAATATATTCATCTTCGCAAGATATATTCATTGCAATACAAAAGCGAGTTTGTGGTTTACAATGTTTCAAAATATCTTCAGCGAGTCTATGATTTCGATATGGTGTTTCGATAAAAAGTTGTGTTTGGTCTTCGCTGTAAATTCTGTTTTCCAACTTCTTCAACATTCTTACCCGCTCATCCGCATCAATAGGCAAATAACCGTGGAAAGCAAAACTTTGTCCGTTAAAACCCGAAGCCATTATCGCCATAAGCATGGATGAAGGACCAACTAACGGCACTACCCTAATTCCATTGCTTTGTGCAATTGCCACAACATCGGCACCCGGGTCGGCAACGGCAGGACATCCGGCTTCGGAAATCACCCCCATACTTTCGCCCGATTTTACAGGCAACAGATAATTTGCTATCTGATTTTTATCGGTATGTTTGTTGAGTTCGTAAAACGTAATCGAATCAATATCAATCTCTTTATTGCACAGCTTCAGGAATCGTCGTGCCGAACGTACATTCTCTACAATAAAGTGTTTCAAAGAAGAAACTATTTCAATGTTGTAGCTCGGAATAACACGCTCAACAGATGTGTCGCCCAATGTAACCGGAATAAGAAAAAGTGACGGATGTTGCATTTTGCAAAAAAAAATTACCTTTTCACAAAGGTAACAAAATTTATAATGTTTTTATGGAATTATACTGATTTTTCTTGTCATATTAAACGAAATGATTTGCAGAGCAAAGAATAAAGCCACAAAGACCTTTCTATTCGGATTTAGATTTATATTTAAGTAGCTGCTAATTCGAAATTAGCAGCTACTTAATCCACTCAAAACTATATTCTTAAACTACAATCCTAACTGATTTAAAACAAACTCAAATATAAAAGTATAATTATCGATACTTTGTTGTGTGCTCTGACCCGAACCGTGTCCGCTATCGAAATCGACATGCAAAATAACAGGATTTGTTTGTCCCGGATTGTTTTGTAAAGCGGCAACAAATTTCTGTGCGTGCATCGGATGTGTACGACTATCGTTTATTCCCGATGTAACAAGCATAGTTGGGGTACTCACGTTAGTACGAATATTGTGATATGGCGAGTATGGCAAAATCCATCCTAATTGTTCTGCATCGTCTGACGAACCATATTCAGGAATCCAATATCTTGCTATCAAAAATTTGTGGTAGCGCAACATATCAATCAACGGCACCTGACAGATAATCGCTTTATACAAATCTGGACGTTGTGTCGCTATTGCACCCATCAACAAACCACCGTTACTTCCTCCCGATGCCACAACTCGTGACGGATTGGTATAACCTTCTTTTATAAGCCACTCTACACAACTGTTAAAATCGTCGAAAGTGTTCTGTTTTTTATCAAGCATTCCGTTGCGATGCCACTCTTCGCCATACTCATCACCTCCTCTGATTCCTGCTTCAACTATCACTACCCCCTTTTCAATCAAGGGTGCATAAAATCCGTAATATCTCGGCTCAATACCTACGTTAAAACCTCCGTATCCTGTAATGAAAACAGGATTGTTTCCATCAAGCTTTAGACCTTTCTTGTGAATAACAAATGCAGGAACTTTTGTTCCGTCTTTCGATGTATAAAACTTGATGTGACCTTCTACATTTCTCATATCTATTGGCAACTCGCGCTGATAATAGAGCTTCCACTTGAAATCGTTGGGAGAAGCAACAAATGTTTTTTGCGTTGATGTAAACGTATTAAGTCCGATATATAGAGAATCTTCTTCACGATTGTAACTCATGCCACTAACATTACCAACTTCGGGGAGTTCTATCTCTCTAATCAACTCGCCGTTAAGGCTATATAGCGTAAGGCGACTTTGAATATCTTTTTTGTCTTGTATGATGATATTGCTTTTTGTTACTACGAAGCTTTGAATTACAGTCTCTGACTCCGGTATCAATGTTTTCCAATTTTTATATTCAGGCTCTGACACATTTGCAGTCATCAATCTGTAATTTGGTGCATTGTCATTTGTGAGCATATACAATTTATCGCCTATTGCAGTAGGATAAGCATTATGTTTATCGCTTTGATATATTAGAATTCCATCGTTGTTTGTTCCGGTTTTTCGCATATAAACACTGTTTGAGTAGAAATCGCTTTCACCGTAAAACGTTACATCGCTATATCTGTTATCATAAATAAAGAAGCTGTTTTTTGCATCTTTAGTTGTTCCTATAAAAACAGCAGTTTCAACAGGCTCTCCCACTTTCCAAAGATAAGTCTTTAATGGTCGTTGTGTGGCAATATCTTCTTTACTTCTTCTGGTAATATAGGCATGCTTTTGATCTTTCGTCCAACTAAAGCCGAAAGTATCTTTTAGCGGCTCATATAACATCTCTCCCGTTTTAGTGTCAACAATGTATGTTGTGGTAACTTCGGCTCCGCCTTGCTGAACACTTATCGCCACCCTATTGCCATCGTATGTATAGCTTGTTCCGGATGTTGATGTTTTGCCCGATGGGTCAAGAGCCACAGGATCCCAAATAAGTTTTTTCTCTCCATCAAGAATTGTGTAAATTTTGTACTGCTTATCGCCTTTTCTTTTTATTGTTTGAAATTGACGAGCACCAATTTTGTTTATTGGTCCTTCGTAATCCATATCAATATACGCTGCAATAGCTTCACGAACGCCCGGATGCGTTTTTTGAGTTTTAGCTAAATACTCAACACCGTAATCGTGTTGCGCTCGTGTCCAAGCCATAACTTCCTCGTTATCCTTGTCCTCCAACCAACGATAATCGTCGATAATAACTACATTGTGCAGGGTGTCAACAACCGGTCTTTTAGATGTTGTAGGCGGTTGAAACTTAATTTGACCTGATACTGATAGAGTCATAATTAGTAATACAAATAAAGATAATTTTTTCATTGATTTGATTTTTTATAAATTTGTTGTAATAATGAATTAATAAGCAAAAATAAATGTTTTCGTTCACTATTCAAAACTATTGCTGTTCGATATAATAAATATTGTATAGACTGAACAGGCGAAATCTCCATAAACAGCATGCAATCCTGATAATAATCGGAAGCAGCTTGCGGTTGTCAATAAACATACAGACTCTGCTTGCCTCCCGAATTTCTTCGGGACAAATCGTTTACTGGAGATCATTTCAGAGTAAAATGAAAATATTTATCGGACAGCAATAAATAACAATAAATTATCGGTTGTAGCTGTTTGGGAAATTGAGGTTTGTAAGTTTAAATTTCCTTCTCAATCAAGATTAAGACGAACTCTACATAAATAAAATAAAAAACTTCGTAAGTGGTAAACTTACGAAGTGCGAATTGGTGAGATTATAATATACGTTTATCGTTTTCTTTTATGATTTGGATTGCCAAATAAGATTTTAAGAAAGCCAAAAAACCATTGAGACACTACAAATACAAAAACAGCGATAACAAAAATAAGTGTACTACCGAAGATTATTTTTACTAACATAATTTTTAGTTTTAGTTTAAACAAAAATACAAAAACAACTTCAAATAAAAAAATAAAATGGCAGAAAATATTGAAAAAAAAATACTTATCGAAGCAAAATTTCTCTTGATTTCCTCCACAACATGGATTAGGAGACGGCGATGAGAGTGCTTCTTTATGTAAAAATGTCTTAAAATACAAATTCCGTATCTTCGACCGGAAAATATTACTTACTTTTGTATCAAAATAAACTGGGGGTGCCTATAATCGGCTGAGATCATACCCTTAAACCTGATCAAGGTAATACTTGCGTAGGGAAGTAGAAAGAATCGACATTTCAATGGTTTGACACCCCTGTTTTATTTTTTAGTATTAACCATTAAAAAATAAACAAAAAATGGAACAAATCGTATCTGCCGGAATTGTGGATTCCTATTTCAAAAAAATCAAGAAAAACTTATCGGTTGACGTTGCCATTGTCGGAGGTGGTCCGTCCGGAATGGTTGCGGCATATTATCTCGCCAAGAAAGGGCTAAAAGTAGCTCTATACGAACGCAAACTCGCTCCCGGAGGCGGAATGTGGGGTGGTGCCATGATGTTTAACGAGATTGTGGTGCAAAAAAATGCGCTCCATATTTTGGATGAATTTAAAATAGACTACCATCACTACGAAGACAACTACTATACCTTAGATTCCGTACACGCCACTTCGTCGATTATATATCACGCTACTAAGGCTGGGGCGGTCATGTTTAACTGCACTTCGGTAGAAGACGTGGTTTTCCTAGATAACAAAGTTTCCGGTTTGGTTATCAACTGGGCGCCGGTGCATCGCGAAGGTCTTCATGTGGATCCGCTTGTTGTGATGGCAAAAGCGGTTATCGACGGAACAGGACACGATTGCGATATTGCCCGCACATTGGAACGCAAAAACGACATTAAGCTCTTCACGGAAACAGGAAAAGTCGTGGGCGAAAGCTCTCTTTCGATAAATGAAGCGGAGCGTACCACCGTAGAAAATACCAAAGAAATATTCCCTGGATTATACGTTTCGGGAATGGCGTCCAACGGTGTGAGCGGTGGCTTCCGAATGGGACCTATCTTTGGAGGTATGTTGCTTTCGGGCAAGAAAGCAGCCGAACTTATCGCGGAAAGATTGGGGGTGTAACATGGAAAATTTCGGAACCTATATCATCCTTACCCAACCGCAACTATCTCACACAACCATAGCCGAGAAATGCGTGAAAGCAGGCATAAAAATGTTGCAATTGCGCGAAAAAAATCTGTCGGACAGAGAATTGGTTCGGATTGGGCGAGATATTCGCTCCATAACCAAAGGAAGCGAAACTCGTTTTGTTATCAATGACAGAGCCGATATTGCTTTGCTTTGCGAAGCCGATTATCTGCATTTGGGTCAGGATGACATTACGATAGAAGATGCTCGCAAAATTGTGGGAGATATGAAGATAGGACTATCGACACACTCCATAGAGCAAGCTAAAGAGGCTTTGACAAAAAATCCCGATTATATCGGATTTGGACCCATCTATCCCACAAATGCGAAAGCAAAACCCGACAAACCCGTAGGGACGGAACAATTGAAAGAGGTATTGTCATTCGCTAAAATACCCGTAGTGGCTATCGGAGGTATTTTCCCCGAAAACATAGACGAAGTAATCGGAGCAGGTGCAAGAAACATTGCGATGGTGCGGTATTTTATGCAGACATCCGATTTCGAACAAAGAGTAAACGAAATAAATCAACAATTAAACAAAACAGCATGAACACACAACTATTAAGTGCAAAAGAAGGCATTATTACCCCTGAAATGGAATGGGTCTCTCAACAGGAACACGTAGATGCAGAATGGTTGAGAAACGAAATAGTGTATGGAAGAATTGTCATTCCTAAAAACAAAAACCATAATTTCCCGTCGCGTGCCATAGGAAACGGTCTTAGTACAAAAGTAAACGCCAACTTGGGAACATCCGAAAAACATTGCAATGTTCCGGAAGAATTGAGAAAAATGGAAACAGCGATTCAATACGGAGCGGATTCTATCATGGATTTATCCACCGGAGGAAATTTACGACAAATCCTAAAAAAGATACTATCGGAATCGTCCGTAATGGTTGGAACCGTACCCATTTATGCCGTAGCCACTCGTTTGCTTGCCGAAGGCAAAAAAATATCCGAACTCAATCCGGAGGATTTGTTTGATGAAATTGAAGCGCAAGCCGAGATAGGAGTCGATTTTATGACCCTCCACTGTGGAGTAACCCGATTCTCCCTTTCGTTTCTCGACAACGATCCTCGCGTTTGCGGTATCGTAAGTCGCGGAGGAGCTTTACTAAAACGTTGGATGGTGGATAACAACAAAGAAAACCCGCTTTACGAGCAATACGACAGGCTGTTGGATATTTGTCTGAAACATGATGTTACCATTAGTTTGGGAGACGGTCTCCGACCCGGTGCAGGCGCCGACGCAACAGACCGCGGACAGATAGCCGAACTGTTGGTATTGGGCGAATTGGTAGATAGAGCACGGACGCGAGGCGTTCAGGTCATGGTAGAAGGTCCAGGGCATATGCCGTTGAATCAAATTGAAAGCAACATGAAGTTGATGAAGAAACTGTGCCACGATGCTCCTTTTTACGTTTTAGGACCTCTCGTTACAGACTCCGCTCCCGGATACGACCATATTGTTGGAGCCATTGGCGGAACGTTGGCAGCCATACACGGAGCCGATTTCCTATGCTACGTTACTCCTGCCGAACACCTCTGTTTACCCAATATAGAGGATGTAAAAGAGGGAGTGATGGCAAGCCGTATAGCAGCTCATAGCGCCGATGTGGTAAACAATGTTTACGGAAGTCGCCAAAGAGATTACACAATCTCCAAAGCACGAAGGGATTTGGATTGGGAAACCATTTTTCAATCGACACTCGATCCCATAAAAGCAAGAAAACGAAAAATGGACTCCGAAAGCAAAGATGAAGACCATTGTACGATGTGTGGAAATCTTTGTGCAATAAAGAATGACAAAGCGTTGTAATGAACTATTTTCTAACCATTGCCGCCTCCGACAGTAGCGGAGGAGCCGGCATACAACAAGACCTGAAAGTAGCCCATTCGTTGGGCTACTGGGGCTTGTCGGCTATTACGGGAATCACTGCTCAAAATTTTGAACGGATAACCTCCATGCAACCTGTAAGCGCCGATATGCTTCAGCAACAATTAGATATTTGCTTGCGTTCTTTTCCGATAAAAGCGATAAAAATCGGTGCAATCTGTAGCCTCGAAAATGTGGATGTGATAGTGGAGTGTTTAAAAAAATATCAACCGGAAAAAGTGGTTCTGGATACAGTTCTTTCTTCAACCGGAGGTAATAAATTGTTCGATAAAAAAGCCTCAAACATCCTCATAAAGAAGCTATTTCCTCTCACCTCGCTGATTACTCCCAACAAACACGAATTTGAATGGCTTGCAAAAGAAAATGCAGAAACATTGGAAGATGCCATAGAAATAGCTGTAAAAAAATGCTCCGAATGGGAGACATCCGTTTTACTCAAAGGCGGTCATTTCGACGATTCTCACATTCGGGAAGCGCTCGTTACAAAGAGAGGGGTCTATAAAATGGAAAAAGAGAGAACCCTGTTCCCATACAGTCATGGAACCGGATGCACGCTATCATCCGCTATTGCATGTTATTTGGGAAAAGGACAGTCGTTACTCTCTGCCTGCTATTCTGCCTCCGACTTTTTAGTAATGTTATTTCAGAAAGTGAATCCATATAATACAGAACAATAAATATTTACCAATAACTTTCAGATATAATTTCATACTATAAAGCTATTAAATTAACCTAAACGTATCACGAATAAGCAAATATATACCATAATTGATTATTTGCTAAAAGGAATTTATAATACATTTACTCGATATAACGCTTTGATTATTTGACTGATATATAAGCCAATACAGATTACGGTAATAAATTGTTCCTGTTATAGCGTGAAAAATTTTTTAACAACCTCTAAGAAAATCTTATCTGTTTCAACAAAACTTTAGTATCAATAATTACCATACATAGTATCTTATTATCTTATTTTCCTATCGTTACATTATTATTTTAGATCAAACTCACGTTAATTTAATGGTTGAAAACAAATAAATCGGAAATTTCATCGTTAAACAATTTACTATTATCCAAACAAAACGATATGAAATTAGTTTTTGGTTCACGACAGATTGTGAGAAATATTTTTGTTTTCATAGCTATCGCTATTGCGTTTGCATCTTTGGCTCTATCCAACAAATTGGTAAAGAAATTATCGGAAGAAGAGCGAAGTAAAATTGAGATATGGGCAATGGCTACCGAGATGTTGGCTTCGGGCAATGAAAATATTGATATGAGTCTTGTATTGCAAATTTTGCAAAGCAACAAAACTATTCCCGTAATTTTATACGATAAAACAACCAACACATATACAGCAAACAATATCGAACTTCCCGAAAAGAACGAAGATACTTTTTTAGCAAAAAAGATGGAAGATTTTTCGCAACAACACGAACCCATTCCGCTGGCAGAATTGGATCAAGTTCTATATTACGATGATTCATATACACTGAAACAATTGCAAGTATATCCTTACATTCAACTGGTTGTCATAGCCATCTTTATAGCTCTGGCTTTTTTCGCTTTAAGCAGTTCTCAAAAAGCAGAACAAAACAAAGTGTGGGTTGGTCTTTCAAAAGAGACTGCTCATCAACTGGGCACTCCTATCTCTTCGTTGGTTGCCTGGACAGAATATTTAAAACTGAAAAATGTTGACCCATCATTACTTGAAGAGATAGATAAGGATGTGCATCGCTTGGAAACAATTGCGGAACGTTTTTCTAAAATCGGCTCAATATCAGATATTAAGCCATGCATATTTCAAGATATTGTAAGAAACTCGGCAACATATTTAGAAAAAAGGATTTCGAACAAAGTTCAATTGGTTTTCGACTTTCCTTCCAATGAGATTAAAGTACCGTTAAACGAACCTTTATTTGCATGGGTTTTGGAAAATATCACGAAAAACGCAGTAGATGCCATGAGCGGACAAGGTATCATCTCTTTTCATATTAGCGAAAGAAGTAAATATTACCGTTTAGATATTACCGATACAGGCAAGGGAATGCATAAGTCAAAGTTTAAAGAGATTTTTAAGCCCGGATATACTACAAAAGAGCGGGGTTGGGGCTTGGGATTATCGCTTGCCAAACGTATTGTAGAAACCTATCACAAAGGAAAAATATTTGTAAAACAGTCGGAAATAGGCAAAGGCACAACTATAAGAATTTTGCTAAAAAAACATCTGTAAACATCAAAGTTTAAGGATGATACATATTGACTTCGATATTTGTTGCAGATGCATATTTCTCCAACATCATTTTGGAGTAATCAACCATTTCGCTCAGTCCGTCAAAACCTGAATATCCGTTTATTATCATCAGAAGTCGCTTAGTTTCGAGAGATATTTTTGTTCGCTCCTCATCGCTTGTAGGCGTACCTATTCCGCCGACAATGTCTCTATAAACGGGCATGTTCTCTATGTTCAACAATCCGCGTCCGATAGCCTCAAACTTTTCTTCGGCTTTTCCCACACCTAACGCAACATCTCCTACAATTTTATTCGCATCGAATCCGCCGATTGAATATCCGGTTTTCAGAGAAAAGAGATTTATCAGATCAACCAACGTGCTTATCCGATACAAATCCAATCCGCGAATAATTCTGCGACACAAGGCTTCGCCCGACGGTCGGTATCGATTTGGATCTTTGCCCAACCTCTTATATGCCTCGCGTGTAGCCAAAATTGCGGGACGATTTTTAATATCTTCCATCTCATACTTCGCCTTAAACTCTGAACAAAACAGGTCAATATCGTCCCACAACTCTTTATTATACTCCGTATTGTGCACATTGCACTCTATTGCGGCAAAACTAAACTCGTAACACACGGCTTTTATTTCATCGGATACTTCAATTTTAATCATTGCTTTTTTCATTAACATTTAACTGCAAAGATAATGCGAAGAGTTGAAATAATCATAAGTTGACTCTACGTTGTTTGTAAGTTCAAATAGTAAATGCAACACTTAGTAAAAAAGAGGCTGTCCGAAAAGGGCAGCTTTTTTTATGCTGCTAAATTTTGGTAGGCTGATTTTTCTAAAAATATTTTGGTAAGAACTTTTCTGTGGAGGCTAAAAATATTAAAATTTTGTTTTTCGGCAGAATTTTGACCGTTTTT
>JBGZFC010000022.1:0-7262 GCA_041846575.1 Bacteroidota bacterium | reverse complement strand
TTTTTTTAGACGGAGGCGAATATAACACTTTTATCCATTCGGCACAAAGTGAAGGGGTGTTTTTCCTCTTCCTTTGTCCGAAAAATGTATATTCTTCCCCGCAAAAAATTGCGTTTACTAATGGAATTTACGAATAAATCCGTTTTATTATTGAAATTCATTGTAATATAAGGTATGAATATGGAAGATTTTAAAGAAAGAACGCATAAAATATTAGATCAATTGGAATCAAGAATTGCTGATATGAAGGTTGATATAACAAATATCGCTGAAGATGCAAAGATAGAATACGCTGATCAGATTGAAAAACTGAGTCGTTTAAGAGATGATTTGGCTGAAAAATTAGCCCAATTTGATTCAGTTACCGATAGTAAATGGAGTGTTATCAGAGAGAGTGCTTCAAGTTTTTTCAAAACTGTTGCTGAGTCATGGAAAGATAATTATGCAAAAGTAGTTGATGCCTTTGAAAAGGAAAGAAAAGACAAATAAGACAACCACTGTTGTTTGCCAAAATAATAAAATCTGCCTGAAAAAAGTATCTCTATTTCAGGCAGATTTTTGAGTTGACATAATGAAACTACAATCTTAATAGCTCATAATTTTGAGTTTGTTTAATTTTTCAACAAAGCGTTATATATAGTCTCTTTAGAGAGTTTTTTAGTACAGAAGAACCAGTCGTAGCAATGCATATCTTCTGCCGAGCTGTCCATCCGTTCTTTTGCTACTCCGCAAGAACCCGCTGTGGGAACTATTACATCGTCGCCCGGTCTCCAATCTGCAGGTAGAGCAACTCCAAACTCATCGGCAGTTTGCAATCCGATAAGGACGCGTTTCAATTCGTCAAAATTGCGTCCAAGAGCCAACGGATAGTATATGATAGTGCGAATTATACCTTTTGGGTCAACAAAAAATACCGCACGAACCGCTTGAGTTGTTTTTTCGTTTGGCTGAATCATTCCATATTTATTTGCTACATTCATAGAAATATCTTCAATCAAAGGGAAAGTTACTTCCACATTTTTCATGCCTTTATATTCGATTTTCTCTTTTATTGTTCTCAACCAAGCAATATGGCTGTACAATCCATCAACCGATAGACCAACAAGTTGGCAATTGAGTGCTTCAAAATCTTTTTGCATAGTTGCAAAAGTCATAAATTCCGAAGTACAAACCGGAGTAAAATCGGCAGGATGGCTAAAAAGGATAGACCATTTTCCGGCATAATCTTCAGGAAAATTAATAGTTCCTTGTGTAGTTACAGCAGTAAATGAAGGAGCTTTATCTCCAATTCTCGGCATTTGTGTTAAGTTGTTTTCTAAATTTGTTTCCATTTTCATATAGTGTTAATTAGTTATTTTATGGTACAAAAATAACGGGAAAAATAAATAAATAAAAATAATATAGAAAAATACGATATAGAATAGATTTATGTTATTAATAGCAAACTTAACTTTGAGTATTTGCTTCTGAATGATGCAAGTTACGTGTGGGTTCGTTTTACAAGGCAGCAGTCTCAAAAGTAAAGCACATCACTATGTTGTCATACTGAGTGGAGTTTTTAGCGGAATGAAGTATCTGTTTTTTTTAGATGCAAGACACAAGAGCCAAGACTTAAGACATTTTTTATAATATTTCTTACAAAAGCCAACAGCTAACAGCCGAAAGAAAAGATTTTTCACTTTGTTCAAAATGACAAATTGCTACCAAATACGCAACTTTTAACTTCGGTCTTCTGACATCTGACTTCGGACAAAGATAAGATTCTTCACTTCGTTCAAAATTCGCAGAATCGCCCTTAAGCAATGACAAAAACGGACGAATGTCGGGCTTTTGAGACAGCCCCGGTTACATCTGACCATAAATCACAAATCACTACCTTTCAATCATCATAAAAAAAACAGGATTAATATTATTTATGCAATATATATGCTATTTTTCAAACTTGTTTCATTACATTTGCAGACAATTATTAACACAACATATTAATACAACCGCAAAATGAAAAAGAAATATTATCTTTTTTTCTTGATACTAATCTCTTCCGTTGCACTAATATCGTGCGAAAAGAAAAGTAAATCGTATTCCGAAAGACTTCGAGATGAAATAAAAATAATAGACAGATTTATTATAAAAAATGGAATTATAGTGTTGGATAAAATTCCGGAAGACACTATATTCAAACCCAATGAGTTTTACAAAGACCCGCTGACAGGAGTATATATTAACATTATTGATAAAGGAGGAGATAGAAAAGCTAAACCCGGCGAAGAGATATACATTAGATTTGACGGTTACAGAATTATTTCGGCAAAAAATGACTCTGCGACCTATTCTACAATGCAAGCCGAAAATCCAAGTACCTTGATTTATCGAGGTGTAGTTACTTTGGAGAATAAAGAAGCATTATACGGAAATACAACTCCGGCTTGGGTAGTTCCGCTTAGTTTTATAGGACACATGGGCAGAGCAAAAATGATTGTACCTTTTAATATGGGCGCTCAGGCTGAAATACAAAACTATCACACAACATATTACGATTTAGTTACTTACAATTTTGAAGACCACAAAAAATAACAGATGACACTTATTAAATCTATTTCCGGAATCAGAGGAACTATAGGTGGCGAAGTTGGGAACAACCTCACTCCCATAGATATAGTTAAATTTGCAGCCGCATACGCTACTTTTATCAAGAGAACTACTTCCAGAAACAAAAAAACCAAGATAGTGCTGGGACGCGATGCTCGTATTTCCGGACCAATGGTTCACAACATCATAACAGGAACATTGGTTGGAATGGGGTGCGACGTTATAGATATAGGCTTAGCAACTACTCCTACAACCGAAATTGCCGTTGTAAAAGAGAAAGCCGACGGTGGCATTATAATCACGGCGAGCCATAATCCAAAACAGTGGAATGCTCTTAAACTTCTAAACAGTAAAGGAGAATTTTTAAGTGCCGATGACGGAAATACGGTTTTATCTATTGCCGAAAAAGAAAATTTCTCTTTTGTGCAAGTGGATGAATTGGGAGAAGTGCTTACCAAACAGTTTTTACATGAACATATCAACAGCATACTTTCCCTTGAATTGGTGGATAGAGATGCTATAAAAGCTGCCAATTTTAGAGTAGCGGTTGATGCGGTAAATTCTGTTGGTGGCATGGCAGTACCCGAACTGCTATACGCCCTTGGCGTGAAAGAAGTTTTTAAACTGCATTGTGCCATGCACGGAAACTTTTCGCACAATCCCGAACCTCTTCCTCAAAACTTGACAGAGCTTTCATCCTTGATGAAAAGTTCGAAAGCTGACGTAGGCTTCGCTGTTGACCCCGATGTTGACCGATTGGTAATTTATGCCGAAAACGGAGAGCCTTTTGGCGAAGAATATACTTTGGTTGCCGTTTCGGATTATGTATTGCAACACACTCCGGGAAACACGGTTTCTAATTTAAGCTCAACACGTGCACTTAGCGATGTAACACAAAGACATGGTGCCGAATATTCTGCCGCAGCCGTGGGAGAAGTAAACGTTGTAGAGAAGATGAAAGCCCAAAATGCTATCATCGGTGGCGAAGGAAACGGCGGTGTTATCTATCCTGCATCACATTACGGACGAGATGCGTTGGTTGGTATAGCATTGTTCCTTACTCAACTTGCCAAATCGGGCAAAAAAGTAAGCGAATTGCGAGCAGAATACCCGTCATATTTTATGTCGAAACAGAAAATCGACCTTACCCCCGATATCAACATTGACAAACTGTTGCAACAGATAAAAGAAAAATTTGCTCATGAGCGGGTTACGGATATCGACGGTGTAAAAATCGATTTTCCCGACAAATGGGTACATCTGCGAAAATCGAATACAGAACCGATTATACGCATCTACTCAGAAGCTAAATCACAACAAGAAGCCGAAGCTATTGGCACACAAATAATTGAGATTATCAAAGAGATGTTCTAATATAGTTTTATAAAAAAACGAAAACCGCATACGAACGAATGTTTGTGTGCGGTTTTTTTATATTTATCATCTACGCAACCGGGGCTGTCTCAAAAGTCCGACATTCGTTCGTTTTTGTCATTGCCGAAGGACGATTCTGCGAATTTTGAACGAAGTGAAGAATCTATCTTATAAGCTGTTAACAACGACCTCCAATAATAAACAGCTCTCTGTCATTTCGAACAAAGAGAGAAATCTATTCTTTTGGCTGTCAGCCATTGGCTTTTGTAGGAAATATTATAAAAAATGTCTTAAGTCTTGGCTCTTGTGTCTTGCATCTAAAAAAAACAGATACTTCATTCCGCTAAAAACTCCACTCAGTATGACAACATAGTGATGTGCTTACTTTTAATACTGCTGCTACCACGATATTGCATGGGGAGGGGTTAGTTTTGTTATAAATTTGGAGTATCTTTTTCAGAAATAAAGCACTCCATCTGAGGAATTTATAATCCCGACTTCCTGAAAATTTAATATTTAGGAGTTCTGTATCTTTTCACCATCTCACGCAGTCTCCTAATCGCCCCCTCACAACCCATATCAACAAATAACACACAACGCATCATTCAACGCGATAACCGCGTCTTCGTATCTTTCACGAGAGATAACAAACTGCATGTTAACCTGCATAAGCGATTGAGCGAAACTTTCAATATTAATTCCTTCTTCATATAAAGCTTTTGACGCTCTATATAAAAAACCGGGTATGGCAATATTTGTACCCATAGCGGAAACAATAGCTGCCGGCATTACAGTTACATGAGAATAGACCTCTTTTAAAACTTTGATGAGTTCCGTGCTCTTATCATCTTCCCATACTACAATGGTTATAGAGTTGGCATTGGTTGATTTTAGTATATAACTCACACCATACTGTTGAAAATAAGACATAATACGTGCATCGTAGCCCACTTCGCCCACCATCATAGGGTCGTGAATTTCGATGGCGAGAACTTTTCTCGTGCCGGAAACAATCTCCACCCTCGGTTCTGGCGAAACGTAATCGCGAGAAATAAGCGTTCCCGGATGCTCCGGTTGAAACGTGTTTTTAATACGAATGTTAATCCCTGCCAATTCCAAAGGTTTCGAAGCTTTTGGATGAATAGCCTCCATGCCTATATCAGCCAACTGGTCGGCAATAATATAATTTGTTTGCCCTACGGGAATGCTCTTTTCCACACCCACTATTTTGGGGTCGGCACTCGACAAGTGATACTCTTTGTGTATGACCGCTTCATCGGCTTTAACTTCCACGGCTATTTTACTGAACGTTACTTCCGAGTATCCTCTATCGAACGCACGCATAATACCTTCAGTACCTTTGGTATATCCGGTAGCGATGCATAAAACATTGTCGAAATCGATTCCGTTAAACTCTCTGTGAATGCGCTCATCAATAGTAAGCGGTTCGTTATCGTTAAATCCGCATAAATCGATAAATCGAGCGTTTATTCCGTTGTTGTTGAGAATATTTACCGAATTCCATCCCGAATGAGCTTCTCCGATTGAAGCCAGAATTTCGCGTGCCGCCAAGTGGATATCAGTAATGTTTACATATCCCGAAGCAAGAACTTTTCTCAAACTGTAGAGCAATGTTTTCGATTGGTCAATACGAAAGCGGATAAAATCGCGTGCTTCTTTCAAGTCCAAACCAATATCGGCAAATCCGTCGTTAATAAGTAACAGTCGTTGGCAAAACGAATCTAACGCGCTACTGTAATCTTCACCGTTCAGAAACTTGTTGTATATGCCGGGTTCTCCGGTTTTCTTATGTTCCAGCAACCAATTTGTAACATTGTTGTATGCCGAAACCACAAAAATACGATTATAGAGTTCATCGCCTTTACGATTTCCTTTTATAATGTTTTGCAGTACATCTTGAAACTGCGACATTGATGTTCCGCCTATTTTTTCTACTGTTAGCATATTTTTATTTACGAATTACGATTCTTGAAATGCAAAGATAAAAAAGTTTTGTGTAAAATATACTGTGTTAAGAGTTTTGAGTGTTGTCCGAAGACCGAAGTTACGTGCTACGCGTTTCGAATTTGCTGGGTATTGCGAATTCCTCCGACGAAGTTGTTTCTTGGTGTGGCTTGTAGAGACACGACATGTCATGCCTCTACGTTTTTCCTAAATTCTTAACTCGCAATTAAAAACTCCTGACTAACTCTTGATAAACCTGATAAATCGGCAATCCCATCACATTAAAATATGAGCCTTCGATGCGTTCTACGGCTATGTATCCAATCCACTCCTGTACACCGTAAGCACCGGCTTTGTCCATCGGCTGATATTTTTCAACATAATATTCAATCTGCTCGTCAGATAGTTTTCCGAATGTAACAAAAGCGGTAGCGGAAAAGCAAATCTCTTTTTTTCGTGTTACCATACACACTCCGGTGATAACTCTGTGAGTCTTCCCCGAAAGCATCTGTAGCATACGTTTTGCATCGGTTTTGTCTTTTGGTTTTCCTAAAACGGTATTATCTAAAAGTACCACAGTATCGGCAGTGATAAGCAACTCATCATCTTTTAATTCCGATAAATAAGCTGACGCTTTCTCTCGGGCGATAAATTCGGCTATCTCCTCTTTCGGGATAGAATCGGGATAAGATTCATCTACATCGCTGAGTGTTTTTATTGTATAGTCAACATCAATCCCCGAAAGCAACTCTTTTCGGCGAGGAGAGTTCGAAGCAAGAATAATTTTGTAGTTTGAAATCTGCATATTTTTTTGTGCAAAGTTACAAAACTAAGACCAATAATATGTAATATCTTAAACATACTATTGGCTTCCAATACATATAACTTTGAAATTAAGAAAGGTAGCTATAAAATTCCAATTTTTACATTTTCAATATTTTTTTATTGATAATATTGCCGTTGCACTCCACAAAAACATCATAAAAACCGGCTGAAAGATGCGATAAATCTATTTTACCGTCTCCCGATGTTTGGCATCTATAGGCAACTCTACCGGTAATATCATACGTAAATTCCATTAGTAAACGCAATTTTTTGCGGGGAAGAATATACATTTTTCGGACAAAGGAAGAGGAAAAACACCCCCTCACTTTGTGCCGAATGGATAAAAGTGTTATATTCGCCTCCGTCTAAAAAAATTGAATATATGGCACATTTAACCAGAGAACAAAGGTACGTAATTTCTGCTTTACGAAAAAGAGGCGTACGGCAAAAAGAAATAGCAGAAGAATTAGGCGTAAGTCCCGGCACGATATGCAGGGAACTCAAACGAA
>JBGZFC010000021.1:0-6520 GCA_041846575.1 Bacteroidota bacterium | reverse complement strand
GGAGTTTTTACAAAACTATCTGGACGAGTTCTGTTACAAGTTCAACCGCAGATATTTTGGAGAAGCTCTTTTTGGCAGATTATTGGTAGCCTGTGTGAGTTATCAAAATGAATTTAGGTATAAATACGGATAATCATTAAAAATATTTATATTATGGAAGTTTTATTATTTCTTCTCTTTACCACAGTTAGTACAGTAATGTATCTTTACTTACACAAAAAAACCAGAATGAACTTAAAGTTCTTATATATTGATAATATAATTGTGATTTTGTTGTCTTTTGTTTTTTCAGTCCTAATTCTTCGTTTAATCATACGACAAGTTGTACCACCAATGGCTTTTTTTATCACGGTTATTATTGGATGGCTTTTGGTTGTAGGGATAGGTTATTCCATAACAATGATTCGTTTTTGGCGTACACCAACAAGAAAAGTAGAGGCAAGAAGTAATGAAATAGTGAGTCCCGCTGATGGTAATATTATTTACATCAAGAAAATTGAGGATGGTGAAAAACCAATATCAATTAAAAATGGTACTATTGCTGAATTGTCGGAACTTACTAAAACTACACTGATTGCTTCTCCCTGTTGGCTGATAGGTATTAATATGACACCTTGGGATGTACACAAAAACAGTAGCCCCATAGAAGGAGAAATAATATTGAACCAACATACAAAAGGAGAGTTTTTATCTCTTAAAAATTTTAATGCTTTAACTCAGAATGAACGACATTCTTATGTAATTAAAGGAACGCATTCTTTGGTAGCAGTTATTCAAACTGCATCAAAAGGAGTAAGAAGAATAGATTCTTATGTAACCCTCGGACAGACAGTGGAGAAGGGGCAATGGCTTGGTATGATAAGATTTGGAAGTCAAGTTGATTTGATAATTCCTTATGAGGCAAGTTTAAAAGTTGAAATAGGTCAACAAATTTATGCAACTAAAACAATAATAGCATCATTATGAAAATACTTATAGATATAGGGCATCCGGCACATGTACATCTTTTTAAAAATTTTGCACACGAAATGTTGTTTAAGGGGAATGATATTCTTTTCACGTGTAGAGATAAAGAGTTTGAGATTTGTTTATTAAAAGCCAATGGTCTTAATTTTGTTTCGTTAGGGAAGAAGTACAAATCGATTTTGGGAAAATTTTTAGGGCTGTTCAAGTTTGACTTTCAAATGTGGCGAATTTGTAGGAAATATAATCCCGACTTATTATTAAGTCATGGCTCTCCGTACGCAGCCCATGCCGCTTGGTTTGTAAAAAAAACACATATCGCGCTTGAAGACACTTATAATATGGAGCA
This sequence comes from Bacteroidota bacterium, assembly GCA_041846575.1. Taxonomy (GTDB): domain Bacteria; phylum Bacteroidota; class Bacteroidia; order Bacteroidales; family Dysgonomonadaceae; genus JBGZFC01. The sequence continues at coordinate 5,208 of JBGZFC010000021.1, read as the reverse complement.
GATTAGGTTATATGAGCCTTTTTCCGATGTCGTTTTAACCGGCTTATATGAACATCCCAAAGTGTCATCTAAAGAAATCAGATATAACGGATATCACGAACTTGCATATTTGTATCCTAAACGCTTTGCTCCTGATTCATCTATAAAACAACTGTTAGGAATAGAAGAAAACGACAAGTATATACTTATTCGGTTTGTTGCTTGGAATGCAACTCATGATATTGGTCAAAGAGGGCTTTCTGTTCAAAATAAAATTAATATTGTTCTAAAGCTTGCAAATTACGCCAAAGTATTTGTCTCATCAGAAAAAGAACTTCCCAAAGAGCTTGAGCCTCTTAGACTATTGACACCGCCTGAGAGAATTCATGATGTAATTGCTTATTCATCATTAGTATTCGGGGAAAGTAGTACTATGGCGGAAGAGGCTGTTATTTTAGGAGTTCCCGCAATCTATTTGAACAATAAGAGTACTTATTGTACAATACATCTTGAACGTGATTACCAATTGATGTACAACTTGACAGAATCAGAAGAAGACGTGCAGAAAGCATTAGAAATAGGAATCAGCTTGTTGTGTGATAATGAAAGAAAAAATGAATGGATGAAACGCAGAAAAATAATGATGCAAGATAAGATAGATGTAACTTCGTTTCTGGTTTGGTTTATTGAAAATTATCCCGAAAGCAAAGGAGTTATGAAGGAGAATCCTGATTATCAGTATTGTTTTAAATAAAAATTATGGACTTTACCGTTAAAATATATCACTCACTTTTGAAATCTTTATTAGATGCAAAGTATAAATTTATCACTTATAATGAATATCTTTCCTCTTCTTTACCCGATAAGTTGGTTATTTTGAGACATGATGTCGATTTATTGCCTTTAAATTCTATGCGTTTTGCGCATATCGAACACAAATTGGGTATTCAGGGAGTATATTATTTTCGCGCGGTTAAGGAAAGTTGGGATGAAAAAGTTATCAAAGAGATTGCAGAATTAGGACACGAAGTAGGGTATCATTACGAAAATTTGACAACTTGCAAAGGAGATTTGAGAGAGGCATATCTTGATTTTCAAACTAATTTGCAAAAATTACGCGAATTGGTGTTTGTAAAGACTATATGTATGCATGGTAGTCCACTGTCGCCATACGACAGCAAAAATATTTGGAAGGAGTATTCGTATAAGGATTTGGACATAACAGGAGAACCTTATCTGGATACAGATTTTTCGAAAATATTTTATCTTACCGATACTGGCAGACAATGGGATGGATATAAAGTAAGCGTAAGAGATAAAATAGCCGATTATCAGAAGGAATGGAATAATAGAGGATTATCTTTTCATACTACTAAAGATATTGTAGAAGCCATTCATACTGGAAAAATGCCTGACAAGATAATGATAACAGTACATCCGCAGCGTTGGAATGATTTTGGCATAGCATGGGTAAAAGAGTTCCTTTTTCAAAACTCAAAAAATATCATAAAAAAACTTTTAATTAAATCCAATAAATGAACATAAATTGGGATATTTTCAATCAATAATAACATAATACAAATATAAAAATGAATAAGAAAATCAGAAATCTTGGATATATAACCTTGCTTCTGTTCTTTTTAGGTGGTTGTGCATCACAAAAAGAGATTACTTATCTGCAAGATGTAAAGAAAGATTACCGACAAAAAATAGAACAAGATTATAATGTTCGCATCAATAGTGACGACTTGCTCTTAATTATGGTAAACAGTAAAAATCCGGAGTTGGTACAGATGTTTAACTTGCCAATGGTAAGTTATCAAGTTACTAATACTGGATACTCCGAAGGACAACAACGTATGTTGGGCTATTTGGTTGATAAAAACGGGAATATAAACTTTCCGCAGTTGGGAGAGATAAATGTAATGGGGTTAACCCGTTTTGAATTGTCGGAACAATTGTCCAAAGAGTTGAAAAATAGAGGACTAGTTAATGACCCTGTTGTGACAGTTCAATTTCTAAATTTTAAAGTGTCGGTAATGGGCGAAGTCGAGCATCCGGGAACTTTTGAGGTGAAAAGCGATCGCATTACGTTGCTGGACGCGTTAAGCCTTGCAGGCGATTTAACTATCTATGGACGAAGAGATAACGTGAAAGTTATCAGAGAGGAGAATGGTGAACATATAGTGGCTTTCGTTGACCTGCGTAGCGTAGAGTTGATGAACTCGCCATACTACTATCTGAAACAGAATGATATTGTGTACGTAGAACCAAACAAGGTACGTGCAGAACAACGTGAAATAAACCAGAACCGAACAATCTTGACTTTTGCATCAATAGTTTCAGGTATGATATCGTTGGCGGTTTTGATATTCAAATAGTATAATATTATAAAAAAGAAGAGATGGCAAAAAGAGGAATTTATGACGAGATGAACTTTATCGGTTTAGAAGAGAGAGCTGAGCGAGAGGGTACCTCGTTTGCTGAATTGTTTAGTATGATACTGTTTCATAGAAAATGGTTTATTTTGTCAATTTTGTTGTGCGGACTTATAGGTTTGATATATATGCGTAGTACGCCGGAAACGTTTCAGCGTACAGCAACGGTATTGGTAAAAGATGAGAAAAAAGGAGGACGTATAGGAGAGTCTGCTGTTTTTCAAGACCTCTTTTATTCTATGGAAACTTCGGTAGATAACGAGATTGGGGTTTTTAAAAGTAAACGGCTCATGTATGATGTGGCAAAACGGTTGAGGTTGGATGTCAGCTACAAAATAAGAGACGGTTTGCGTAATCGTGAATTGTATAACAGTACGCCTATAATAGTGGAGTTTCCGGATATAGACCCTTTGTATAGTTTAAGTTTGACGGCAACTCTGTTGGATAATTCCCAAGTGGAATTGAAAAATATAAAATGGGGTAAGGAAGAAGATAATGAGGTTTGCGTGATACAGCCCGGAGATACATTACAAACCCCCGTCGGAGATATGGTGATAACCATTGCCCCTCTAATAGAAAAAGATTACATAGGAAAAGCTATCCGGATAACCAAAAGTAGCCTTAAAGCGATATCCGATAGCTACAATACGCGAATAATAGTTGAAGAGTCAAATAAACAGTCCTCTCTTATCAATCTGAGTTTAAAAGATGTTAATATAAAACGTGCGGAAGATGTGATAAACACCCTCATAGAGGAATATAAAAATGATGCTATTGAAGATAAAAATCAGGTGTTGGTCAATACCGCAAACTTTATTAATGAGCGATTAGTTATTATCGAATCAGAACTTGCAGATGTAGATTCACAAATAGAGCAGTATAAAAGAGATAATCAACTTACCGATATCACTTCGGAAAGCGCTCTATATTTGCAAAAGTCGAGCAGATTAGACACCGAGGAGCTAAGTGTGGAAAACCGGCTGAATATGGCTGAGTATATGAAAGAGTATCTGCAAGATAATTCGAAACTCACGGACCCAATCCCTGCAAGTATTGGTATTGTTGATCAAGGTATCCAAAACCAGATAGCTGAGTATAACTCAATATTTACTCAACGTAATAAGTTATTGGCAAATAGTAGTGTTAATAACCCTTTAGTGCAAGAGATGAATAACATTCTGGCAACAATGCGTTTCTCTATTTCGAAAGCTGTGGATAATCTGATTGCAGGATTGAAAATACAGACTGAAAATATGAGACGAAAAGAGCAGAAAAACATAGGAAAAATTTCTACTGTTCCCATGCAGCAGAAATATGTTACCAGCATAGAGCGTCAGCAAAAAATTAAGGAGGAACTTTATCTATATCTTCTTAATAAGAAGGAGGAGAACGAATTGCAAGCGACCATTGTAGAGAGCAATTGCCGTATTGTTGACCCTGCCGACGGTTTGAATACACCTGTTGCTCCGCGAAAGATGAAGGTTTTTATAATTTCTCTGTTTACAGGTATTCTGATTCCTATTTTGTGGCTTTATATCCGTTCGTTACTAAATACGACTATATATACAAAGAAAGAACTTAAAGATTTGGTTAATATTCCGTTTTTAGGAGAGATACCATTAAAAAAGGATAAGGCGGAGATAGATATTGTGGTAAAAGAGGGTTGCAATGAGCCTATTTGTGAGGCTTTTAAGATTGTGCAAACCAATATGAACTTTATGGATATGGAGCATAAAGAGGGCGGAAAGGTAATTTTGGTAACCTCTACAAACCCAAAAGCCGGAAAAACATTTGTAACTACAAATTTGGCAAAGAGTATGACCTTGGGAAATGAAAAAGTTGTCATTCTTGATTTGGATTTAAGAAAAGGCTCCATGACCCATAGGTTAAATTTAGGACCCAAACGCCATGGAATATCTGATTATCTTGGAGGTATGGAGGATAATATTTTAGACTTAATATATACTTTTAATGGGAATGAACGATTAAATGTTCTCACATCAGGAACGATACCGCCTAATCCGGTAGAATTGCTTAAGAGTGAACGATTTGATAAGATGATAGCAGCTCTTAAAGGTAAATATGATTATATTTTACTTGATACTCCTCCGTTTGGTGTTGTGGTAGACACGCTGCTGTGTGCTCGTGCAGCCGACCAGACTATATATGTAATACGTTCGGGTTCGCTTGATAAACGTGCATTGCCTGATATACAAGAGCTGTACGATTCAGGAAAGATGGAAAAAATGAGTTTGCTGTTAAACGGAATCAATGTGGATAAAATAGTTTCTTATGGCAGATATGGATATGGTTATGGTGGTCACGGGTATGGTTATATGCATGATAGTAAAGTTAAAAAGAAATCGTTGATAAGAAGAGTGCTTGGTCTCTAATTTTTAGTTACAGGTGTTTTGGTGCGGATTCCGAATTTAGAGTTGTTGCGTGTTATCTGAGTGGATGTTTTGAAGAGTTTATTCATTTACTGAATTCGTGAAACGATGGCTTTGCCTTCGTCAATGAACAATTATATTATTCTGATAAGGTGTCTATTTTGTTGATATTCAAAAATATATTGCTAATGGCGGTTTTTGTCTCTTTAGGTGTATAGGTCAAAAAGTAGGCTAATTTAGAGCTTATTGTATCAATAGGTCAAAAAGTAGGCTGTTTTTGACCTATTAACCTGAGTTCTGTTTAAAGGGTATCCGATTATCTCATTGAAATTAGTCATAGAGCCTCTATCCGTTAAAATGCATGACGGACTTATAGGAAAAAAATAAAAAAAAAACAGATT
>JBGZFC010000020.1:0-9473 GCA_041846575.1 Bacteroidota bacterium | reverse complement strand
GGCGGCAACGGCTTGGAACTTGAAGAAAATGATGGAAAGACTCAAAGAGAATTTCTTGAATTTTATTTTCCGATGGGTTTTACAGCGATATAATTATTCTCTCCCATTGTAATTTGAATTTATAAGGGGAGACTAAATATATCGGTCTTGCTTTCTTCGTTTCTTTTTTCCTTATTTTTAGGTAAATAGTAAACCTAAATCTAAAATCGTAAATAACATAACCTTTGCGTTTTATTCAAAAAATCATGGCATTTTATAAATCACACTATTTATATTCATTCCTGCACCAACGGATGCAAGAATAATGTTATCTCCTTTATTTAGCGAGTGAGGCTTTATTTCGCCTCTGAGAATCAAATCTAAAAGGATGGGGACAGTCGCTACAGATGAGTTGCCGAGCCAGGATATAGTCATTGGCATAATCTCTTTGGGAACTTCTTTTATATCGTACAGCTTAAACAAGCGGGCTAAAATAGCATCGTCCATTTTACCGTTGGCTTGATGAAGCAGTACTTTTTTAATATCTGTGATGTGCATATTCAACTTGTCTAATCCGGCTTTGATTGTTTTTGGAACATTTTCGAGTGCGTACTGATATAGACGTCGTCCATTCATTTTCAGAAATAGTTCTTTATTTTTAGCTCGTTCTTTATCATAAGAGTACTCCATGTGAAGCATCTGAGCATAATCTAAAGCATCGCTACGCGAATTGTGTCCGATAACACCGACAGGCGAATCGCTTTCAACGCCCTCCATAATTACGGCTGCAGCTCCGTCGGCATAAATCATGCTGTCGCGATCGTGTGGATCGGATATACGTGATAAAACATCAGCACCAACAACTAAAATCTTCTTGGCATCGCCGGAACGAATATAATAGTCGGCTTGAATTACTGCTTGTATCCATCCCGGACATCCAAACAAAGTATCATAAGCAACAGCAAACGGATTGGTAATTTTCAATTTTTGTTTTAATCGTGAAGCTAATGAAGGTAGAATATCAATTCGATTATTATCAGTACGAGTTTCACCGAAATTATGTGCAAAAATAATATAATCAAGTTCCTCTTTATCTATTCCCGAAGCCTCAAATGCTCTCTCCGAAGCTTTCAATGCCAAGTCGGATGTAAGCTCATCGTCTTGTGCATAACGACGCTCTTCAATAGTTGTAATTTCACTGAATTTAGCTGTAATATCTTCATTAGGCATGGAAATAAGCTCTCCTGTTGACTCTAAAAACATATTTTTGTGAAAATGTTCATTTTTAATTTGTTTCTCGGGGACATATCTGCCAGTGCCTGTAAATATGCTATAAATTTTTCTCATAATTTTGTAAATAGTTGAGGTTGAAATATCGGCTATCTGTTTTTTATCTTGTCTGCCAAAGTTATAACAAAATTTTTATTGTTTAAATATGATTGGCAAACAGAATTATGCTTGTTTTTGAGTATCTATATTAGAAAAAATAGGATTAGAAATATCTTCAAACAGTTCTATTCCGAAATAATTTGCGGCAGCCGTTATGTGATCGAATACATCAGAAACAATATCTTCATACTCTGTCCACACGATAGTGTCGGTAAAGCAGTATATTTCAAGAGGAAGTCCTTTAGATGAAGGTTGTTGCTGACGAACCATAAGTGTCATGTCTTTTCTTATTTTCGGATGTTGTTGCAGGTAGAGAAGCATATATTTTCTAAATAATCCCATATTTGTGAAATTTCGTCCGTTTACAAGCAACGATTTATCTGCTTTTGCTGCTTCGTTATATTCCCTAATTTCTTTACTCTTTTCGAGAATATAATCAGCTATTAGTTCATTTTTTTTGAACTCTTTCAACTCATCATCTGCAATAAATCGAACTGACGACTGTTTAATAAAAACCGAGCGTTTCACTCTTCGCACTCCTGATTCTTTCATTCCTCGCCAGTTTTGAAATGAATCTGATATTAAAGAATAAGGCGGAATGGTGGTAATGGTATTATCGAAATTTCGAATTTTTACTGTAGTAAGTGTGATTTGAATAACATCGCCGTCTGCATCGTGTTTGGGCATAGTTATCCAATCACCGATGCGTAACATATCGTTTACAGAAACTTGAATACTCGCTACAAATCCCAAGATTGTGTCTTTAAATATCAACATTAGAACAGCTGATGCAGCACCCAATCCGGTAATGAATACTTTGGGATCTTTTCCTGTTAAAATCGATATGATAATAATGGTTCCGATAAAGTATAAAATTATTTTCAAAACTTGCATGTAGCTGTCTATAGGTTTCTCATCCATTCCTTCCTTGGCTCGCAATGTTGCTGCAAAAGCATTTATTACCGAAGCAATTACCCAAATTACGTAGAAAACTAAATAGATGTCGGCTGCTTTTAAAGCAATGATTTCTGCTTTGGCAAATGGTTCAAAAATAATTGGTATAGCTCCTTTTACTAATGTGAACGGAACAATCATTGCGAAATAGTTCGGAAATTTACTGTTTCTCAATCGTCCCCAAAACGACATGCGTGGCAATTTCTCTATACGTTTAAATATTTTTTGTAAAATAAATCTGGTCAGATATTGGAGTATAACAACAGCTACAATGAGCAATAACGATAGAAAAATCAGATTGAAATAAACAATCCATTTTTCGTTAAAGCCTATATTTGTAAGAAATTCAGTTGACCATTGACTGATGGCATTAGTGGATTGAGCGACTTGTTCTATTCCCTTTTCGTTCATAGTAGTAATTTTTTATAAATGCAATACAAAGATAAGTAATTAACTTGCATTATTCACCGTAAAATAGATAAAATAAGTTAGAAGTTTGGTGATAGTTGTTTGTGAGATAAGTGTTCCGTTTTGCATAGGCAAGGACGGGACAGTACACTCACTCGTTTTCAAATTCAGCTCCTTGCTTTCATAAAAATAGTAAAAGAAAGATTATTGGTATTCAATATTACACATTTACATAAAAAGTTGTATATTTGTATAATGGATAATTCTGAAAATTAATAATAGAAAAACAAAATAACATTTTATGGGAAAAGTTTTAATTATTGGCGCAGGTGGCGTCGGAACTGTAGTAGCCAATAAAGTGGCTCAAAATAAAGATGTTTTCACCGATATTATGTTGGCAAGTCGTACTAAAAGTAAATGTGATGCTATTGCCGAGGATGTAAAACGTCGTACAGGAGTTGAAATTAATACGGCACGAGTAGATGCAGATAATGTTTCCGAATTGGTGGCACTGATGAAAGATTTTAAGCCGAAACTGGTTATAAATGTGGCTCTTCCATATCAAGATTTAACTATTATGGATGCTTGTTTGGAGGCAGGAGTAAACTATTTGGATACAGCCAACTATGAACCGAAAGACGAAGCAAAATATGAATATAAATGGCAGTGGGCGTATCAGGATAGATTCCGTGAAGCAGGATTAACTGCAATTCTCGGTTGCGGATTTGACCCCGGTGTAACAAGCATTTATACTGCGTATGCAGCTAAACATCATTTCGATGAAATACACTATTTGGATATTGTGGATTGCAACGCAGGCGATCACGGTAAAGCATTTGCAACCAATTTCAATCCCGAAATCAATATTCGTGAGGTAACTCAAAAAGGTAAATATTGGGAGAATGGCAAATGGGTTGAAACCGAACCGCACGAAATTCACAAACCGCTTAACTATCCGAATATAGGACCGAAAGAGTCGTATCTGATTTACCACGAAGAGTTGGAGTCACTTGTGAAAAATTATCCTACTATAAAACGTGCACGTTTCTGGATGACTTTCGGACAAGAGTATCTTACACACTTGCGTGTAATTCAAAATATCGGTATGGCTCGCATTGACGAGGTAGAGTATAACGGACAGAAGATTGTTCCCATTCAGTTCCTTAAAGCCGTTCTTCCTGATCCGGGCGAACTCGGAGAAAACTACACTGGCGAAACCTCTATCGGATGCCGTATTCGCGGAATAAAAGACGGAAAAGAGCGTACATATTATATATACAACAATTGCAGTCACCAAGCAGCTTTTGAAGAGACAGGAGCACAAGGTGTAAGCTATACAACAGGTGTTCCCGCAACTATTGGTGCAAGAATGTTTATGCAAGGCTTGTGGTGTAAGCCGGGCGTATTTAATGTAGAGGAGTTCGATCCCGATCCATTTATGGAGCAACTAAACAAACAAGGATTGCCATGGCACGAGTTATTTGATATAGATTTGGAATTGTAAAAAAATTTCTTGAGTATAAAAAAACCGTCTTTACTACAACTTGTAGTTAGACGGTTTTTTATATGGTAACATCTTAAACCAGATATATTCGATTTGTAAATCATAACACTTTGCGGTTATAAAAACGCTTGTGCATAGAGTTTATGAAAATGTAATTTTTTAAAAAACATAAAATAAAAAAGCGTTTAGAACAACTGTTTGCCAAATGCTTTTATAATTCAAACCAATATTATTTTATTTTTAAAAGTGAATAAACAATAAATACGCACAATAAAACAATAATAATTGTCATCCAAATTGTTTGATAAAACCCTATTTTTCTTAAAAAACTCAAAACTAAGGATATAACAATACTGATTAACAGTATTAATAATACCGTTTTTATTGTTTTGTGTATTTTAAAATGTTCCATTTTACCCAACTAGCACACCGGCTCCGCTAACATTAGAACCTCCATTTACATCAGCAGCATATAAAAAACTGTTCACAAACCACCAAACACCGATAATTAATCAATCAAACAGATTCATTTGCCCTGTATCATCCGATAAATCAGCATCAGGGTCATTTTCATTATCTCCGTTTTCCAAACCATTGTCTATTGTATCAACCGGTTCAGGAAAACGTGTAGGCTCTAACTCTTTTACCTCTTTCACTTCGTAATTAGAAATGCGTTTACCTTTGGCTTTAAATCCTTTTACGCCGATAAATTGCTCTACATCAACCTCCAAAGGCTCTCTAAAGTCGTCATGACCTCCAAAAGTTGCCAATATTCGAGGATAAACCGTATCTGTTAGCAGATATAGTCGCGAGCCATCCTCTTCGCCTAAGAAGTTGCTGATTTTATCTGAATCTTCAAAAGTGAAACGTTTCAGATAAGCAAACCCTTGTGAACCATCGAAGAGAGCGGCAGACCAGACCTTTCCTTCATCAAATTTCTCTATTCGCTCGAAATTCGGCTCAAAATGGTTGCTCAAGTCGAAAGAGCAGGTACGGAAATCGCCGTTTTTATATACAGCCAGAATTTTGTCATCGCCCGAAAACTCGCCAAGATAGGAACCGTCGCCATCGTAATTCAGACGCAGCACATCCGGGTCGAACCAAACTTTCCGTCCGCCTAATGTAGATACACCTTTCTGTTTAAGAACTATACGATGTACATCGGCTTTGGTAAGAAGATTTCCCATAGCCCCGCGACCTTTTATGGCAATTTCGCTGAAATCTTTTTCAAACTGCGTAATTCTCATACGTGGTTTCGGTTTTAGAATTACCCTCACTGTTTCGGCTTCTCCATTGGGGTTTGCACTGAAATAGATAATTTTTGAACCGGGTTTTTCTCTTGTCAAATCGTAATCTCTGTCGCGAGTAATACCTGTAACTGAAAAACGTTTGATATAATTGTCTCCGCCTTTGCCATCGCGATAAATTACATTGTAAATTGTTCGTTTATCGTTTCTTTTGAAAACATTTGCATAGAGTATATCCTTGCCGACAAACATCTTATCGCTTACTTTCACTATTTTGTATTTACCGTCTTTAAAGAAGACAATTATATCGTCAATATCCGAACAGTCGCAAATGTACTCATCTTTTTTCAGTCCGGTTCCTATAAAACCTTCTTCTCTGTTAATGTAAAGTTTCTCATTTGCTTCAATAACCTTTGTCGCTTCAATATTCTCAAAGTTTCTAATTTCCGTTTTTCTTGGGAAATCTTTGCCGTATTTATCTTTAAGCATTAAGTACCAAGAGATTGTGTAATCAACTATATTGTTCAGATTGTGGTCAATCTCTTCAATATCTCTCTTGTAGTTTGCAATAATTTCGTCAGCCTTATCGGAATTGAATTTAAGGATTCGAGCCATTTTTATCTCCATCAGTTTCAATATATCGTCGGATTTAATCTCTCTGATAAATGACTGTTTAAATGGCTCTAATCTTTTGTCGATATGCTTTATGGCAACATCCATGTTTTTGGCATTTTCGAACTCTTTGTCTTTGTAAATACGTTCTTCGATAAAGATTTTTTCGAGCGAAGCAAAAAGCAGAGATTCCTGTTTTTCGTTTTTCTCTATTTGAAGCTCCAATTGCAGAAGTTCTTTCGTTCTGTCGGTTGAAACTCTTAAAACGTCTGAAACGGTCAGGAAATGCGGCTTATCATCCTCAATAACACAACAGTTGGGCGAAATATTTATTTCACACTCCGTGAAAGCGTAAAGTGCATCAATAGTCTTGTCGGAAGAAACTCCCGCGGCAAGCTGAATCTGGATTTCTACATTTTCAGCGGTTATATCATCTACTTTTCTTATTCTGATTTTTCCCTTCTCGTTAGCCTTAAGAATTGAATCCACAATTGATGTTGTAGTTCTTCCGTATGGTAGGCTCGTGATAACCAGTGTTTTGTTGTCCATCTTTTTAATAGATGCTCTAACTTTTACCGAGCCACCGCGCTCCCCGTCGTTGTATTTCTCTACATCAATATAGCCACCTGTTTGAAAATCGGGATAAATTTTGAACTCTTTTCCTTGCAAATAAGATACTGAAGCATCGCACAATTCATTAAAGTTATGCGGTAAAATTTTTGAAGACAAACCTACAGCTATACCTTCGGCTCCTTGCGCCAATAGCAATGGAAATTTCGATGGCAAAGTTATCGGCTCTTTATTGCGACCGTCGTAAGATGGTTTCCATTCAGTAGTTTTGGGATTGAACAGCACTTCGAGAGCAAATCTCGATAAACGTGCTTCAATATAACGCGGTGCGGCGGCTCCATCTCCGGTAAGAACATTACCCCAGTTACCCTGGCAATCAACCAACAGGTCTTTTTGCCCCAATTGCACCAAAGCGTCGCCAATAGAAGCATCTCCGTGAGGATGATATTGCATCGTGTTTCCAATAATGTTTGCAACTTTATTGTAACGTCCGTCATCCATGCGTTTCATGGCGTGCATAATGCGTCGCTGCACGGGTTTCAATCCATCGGTAATATGAGGTACGGCACGCTCCAAAATTACATAAGAAGCATAATCTAAAAACCAATCCTGATACATGCGAGACAAGCTCATAGGTTTGTCTTCCGTTATGCGTGTGGTTAATTGTGAATTGGATGAGCTTCCTGACGAATCGGAAGAGAGACCATCTTCATTATTAAAATCATCGTTATTATCCAATAAGTTATCTTCTAAATTATCTTTTGACGACATAAAATTGAGTAAATATTGTAAATTTCAATTCAGGTAAAAAGTTGTCAAAGATACGTTTTTTTGTGCGTTTTACCAAAATAAAATTTTATATGGGCACTTCTAAAAACTCATTATATTTCTCAGACTGTTATTTCAGTCCTTATGATAAACGGTAGATTACTTCCCTATACAAAACTTCCCGAAAATATTTCCCAGTACCTCGTCGTTGCTGATTTGTCCGGTAATTTCGCCCAGATAGAACATACATTCGCGAATATCTTGCGAAACGAAATCGCTTGTGATACCGATTTCCAACCCATCTTTTACCCTACGAATAGCTTCGAGTGCATTTTTCAACGCATCATAATGACGCAGATTTGTAACAATAACGTCACTCTCGCCAATACTTGGAATTTTTGCAACTTTCAACAACATCTCTGCAAGTTTGCCTGTATTAAGATGTTTTTTTGCAGAAACAAATAGCCGTTCGGCTTGCAGTTCGGAGAGAAGATTCTCTTTTTCGGAGAGTTGTTCGTCAGTAAACAAATCGGCTTTATTAAATAGTAGAATTACCTGTTTCTCATCAAGTTTAGGCACTATAGATTGAGCCAATGTTTCAATCTCCTTATCGGGAGTGGTTAAATCTATCATCCACAATACGATAGTCGCTTGTTCTATTTTTTTAAACGTCCGCTCAATGCCTAACGACTCTATTGTATCGGTCGTGTGTCTGATTCCGGCAGTATCGATAAATCGGAAAGTTACTCCGCCTATATTTACGGTATCTTCAATTACATCGCGCGTTGTTCCGTGAATATCGGAAACAATAGCTTTCTCTTCGTTCAGAAGTAAATTTAGCAAAGTAGATTTTCCCGCGTTGGTTTCCCCGATAATGGCGACCGGTATTCCGTTTTTAATGGCATTTCCCAATTGAAACGAATCAGCCAACATGCTTATTTCCGATTCAATATTTTCGGTCAGTTCGTACAGTTGCTCACGATTTGCAAACTCCACATCCTCTTCCGAAAAATCGAGTTCCAGCTCAATCAAAGACACAAATTGCAGCAAGTTATCACGCAACTGCGTCAATTTATTGGCAAATCCGCCACGCATCTGGTTCATCGCCACCCTATGCGAAGCTTGAGATGAGGATGCAATTAAATCGGCAATAGCCTCAGCTTGACTTAAATCGAATTTGCCGTTTTTAAAAGCACGACGAGTAAACTCGCCCGCTTGTGCCAATCGTGCACCTTCGGCAAGAAGCAGTTCAACAATTTTCTGTTGAATATAGACAGAACCGTGGCATGAAATCTCTACCGTCTCTTCGCCCGTGAAAGAGTGTGGTGACTGAAAAACGGTTACAACCACTTCGTCCAACACCTCATTTTCCTGAATTATTTTGCCAAAAGTGGCTTTATTCGGTTTTAAATCGGCTAACTTCTTTCCCGAAAGTGATTGAAAAACTCTATCCGTTAAAGCAATACTCCCTTCTCCGGATAATCGAATAACGGCAATTGCTCCTATGCCGGGTGCGGTGGAAATAGCTGTAATGATATCTGACATAATTATTACAAGTTATTACACAAAACTATTTTTCATATAATTCGCCGACACCTTTCCATCCTTTTGCTTCATATATACTCCTATCACAAGTAGCAGATCCCGGATTATTATAAAAATGTATAGATCCCTTATTGGTGTTTGGCAGGCTTTCAAACAAGAAATTTAATGCTTCTGTTGACAAGTTATTATCACTACAATCTAAATATTTTAGCCATGGACAATTCTTCATATATAGGCTATTTAAATTGTTCTTATTACATAAAATTTCTCTTAATCCTACATTCTTGCTAACATCCAAATTTGTTAATGAATTATCATAACAATGAATTTTGTTCAAATTGGTGTTATTACTAATATCTAATTTGGTCAATTTATTATAACCACAATAAAGTTCTGTTAATGCGATATTTTTGCTAACATCTAAGTTGTTCAAATCATTCCATCTGCAATGGAGTTTTAGCAATTTGGTATTGTCGGTAACATCTAAATTTGTTATT
>JBGZFC010000019.1:0-2544 GCA_041846575.1 Bacteroidota bacterium | reverse complement strand
CGCAGTAGAAAAGATGCCTCTTGTTTAAATTGTTGATATATTGTAAATTAATGAAGTTTGTCAAAAAAACTTTGCAAAATCTATCTCATTGAATTATAGCTTATTGTCTGTTGCTTAAAAGCCTACTGCGTAATTTGGGTTCAAAGTGGAAAAATGGTAAGCGTAAATAAAGGTGAATGGGATCGATCGAATGGATTTGAAAAGGATAATGAGTTTAATTTAAATTGGTTAAAAGCTTGTAAAGAGCATTTAACTGATAACGGTACAATTTGGATAAGCGGAACATTTCACAATATTTTTTGGTGTATAGGTCAAAAAGTAGGCTGTTTTTGACCTATTACTTTACTAAGTTTAAGAAATTAATTTTATTTTTGTTTTTGTAAACCGAAACGGAGTAAAGCTCTGCTGGGGAGCAACTTTACAAGGGATAAGTTTATGAGCGCCTAATGTGTGTTATAAAGAGTGTCTTTCTTATGGCACTCTTTTTTTATAATACGCAGTGGAGGCTCTCTATACCTTAAAAAACCCATCAATAAACCGCTTACGGTTCTCTTTACTCATTCCACTGTGATTATTCAAATTCTTCTTTAAGTCTGTAAATTTTCCTTCTAATTTATTATTTGTATTAGGAAGTCCATTATTCCCATCTTTCTGATAAATAAATAAATATGGAATATTGGATTTAATGCTTCGTCTGGCTGATCGCGGTTTTCTATGAACATAATAGCTTTTACCTGTTACAGGGTTTTTACTGCGTTCATCTATAAAATCATTCCATTTAGTTTCCCAAGCTTTAAATTGAGTTGTAAACTCTAATTCGGTGCTTATTGAAAGTGTTTTTGTTAAGATTAAAAGTTCTTTTCCTGCTTCTAATCTTGGATTCTGCGTTAAATATCTTCGTAAAATAGCACATTGGTGGTATTGACACATCTGAACCTGATATTGAGAAAAAACCTTAAAAAGACCTCTCATTCCGTCAACAACCATACCTTTGACTATAAAGCCTTGACTAACAATATAACTAACACATTCTACATAATCCTTTATGCGTTCATGCCGAACATACTTTCGGTATAAAATAGATCCCGTTTCTGCATCCATTGCCACAAGAACACCCCAATTACGTCCAAAGTAAGTTGTGTCAATAAGTAAAAAACCAACTTTTTGTGGAATTACCGGATGCCATTCTTCAACAATTGTTGCTATCTTACGTTTAACTGTGCTCGAACTTACACCATAGCAGTTTGCTTATTGCGAAGATACTCTCGCCAAAACAGATCGTAATTTATTCGATTGCCTCCTCGAAATTGTTTGCCGCAAACATGGCATTTGTACATCTGATATCCGTTTTTATGTCCATTTTTTTTGATTATTGGACTGCCACAATAAAAGCATTTTTTTTGTTCATAACCTTTGATTTGTCGCAAAGGTAGTAATAGAAAGCCTTTCAGATGTTTTCAGCCTACTTTTTGACCTATAAGTCTACATTTTATTTATTGAAAGACTCATATAATCAGTTGCTAACAAAAAACTATATGTCTATTGCCGTTTCCGTGCTGACAACAAACGGTGTATCCTGCAACAACGATGGCATAACTCAACAAGAAAACCTTCCACAGTCCAACTACATATAATTCCGTCCGTTAGCAGATAAAAAGACACTAAGAAATATGAAATAATTGTACCATAATTTGTATTTTTGGGACAAATTAAACGATTATGGGGCAAAATACACCAGATTATCATCTGGAGAAACTTACGCCACTAATAAAAAAATGGGAACCATTGAATTTTAGTCGATTGCTTGAGATATTCTACCCATATCAGATATTGTAACGGAAGAACAGAAACGAAGTCAGCAATCCCCAACGTTTCATACATTTTACCGTTACCGACAAGCGACGAAACTACGAATTAAAAATAAAAAATTTGAGAAATGGTACAAACAATTAAGAAATTCATTTTTTACATATTTATCTTATTGACAAGCTTACAATCTTTGGCAATAAAACCCGACAGGGTATATCGGTTCTATCCCGAAAAGCTATGTTTGATTTATAAGGATTTAGACGTAACAACCGCTGACGGCGTAAAGATTAAGACGTGGTTTTTCCCTGCCCAACCCACACCGCAAGAAAAAGAGATGAACGATATGTGGGAGAATCCTGTCAAAAAGCCATATAAAACGATTGACAACAAACCCCGTCCGACGATAATCATTGCGAATGGAGATGCAGGAAATATGTCGTACCAGCAATTACACCACGCACAATTTTTAACAAGCAAAGGCTACAATGTGGTAACTTTCGATTGGCGTGGCTTCGGAGAAAGTGGCGAATGGGAAATGGATACCAATTATTTAGTTTACAACGAGTTGTTGACCGATTATGACGCAGTTATAAAAGAGGTGTTAAACCAAAAAGAAGTGGATAAAAACAGATTGGCGGTTTTCGGTTGGTCAACAGGTGCATATCTTTCTATGGCGGCAGCAAACAAGTATGAAAACGTTAAGGCTTTTGTAGCCATTGGGTTGATGACCTCTTT
>JBGZFC010000018.1:0-5386 GCA_041846575.1 Bacteroidota bacterium | reverse complement strand
CGTTGTCCCTGACTTACGCCCTGTCCGTCTTGTCCGATTTGGGTGTTGTAACCGAGCGGCAATGCCTCTATATAATCGGCAATATTGGCAACTTGTGCAGCATAGCGCAGTCGTTCGATATTTATCTCGTCGTCCGAGGGGGCGATATTGCGGGCGATACTATCTGAAAAGAGATAACCCTCCTGCATCACGGCTCCGCATTCGGTACGCCACCATGCCAGACTGAATTTATTTAAATTCTCGTTGCCGATTTCGATTTTTCCCTCATCAGGTTCGTAATAGCCCAAAAGCAGTTTCACGAGCGTGGTTTTTCCGCTTCCGCTTGCTCCCACGATTGCCGTTACTTTGCCTTGCGGAATATCCAGATTGATATTATCAAGCACATAATCGGGTCTTGCTCCGTCGTATTTGAAACAGAGATTTTCGATTTTTACCGAACGATTTTCGGGTAAATCTTCTACCGTGCGATTCTCGTCCTCCTCGTTCTTTTGGGTATGGATTTCGTTCATTCGGTCGAGGCTGATGCTTACGTCCTGCCAGCTATAGATAAAACTCATCATCTGCTCTACCGGAGAGTTCAACTGCCCTATAATGTATTGAATAGCCAACATCATACCCAACGTGAGATTTCCGCTGATAACGGCTGTGGCAGCCAGCACGGTAATAATAATGTTTTTCAACTCGTTGATAAGGATACTTCCCGCTTCTTGATTTTGTTGCAACGAGAGCGACTGCATATTCACATCGAAAAGGTCGGCTTGCACATCCTCCCACTCCCAACGCTTGCGCTGTTCGCAACCTTGCAGTTTTATCTCCTGCATCCCGGTAATAAGCTGATACACCACATTGCGGTTTATTCCCTGTTGCTCGAAAAACTTGTAATCCAATATCCTGCGTTTTTTCAAGAAAACCATTATCCACACACCGTATATAATGCTTCCGACAAGGAAAACCAAGAATATAGGCACGTTATAGACAAAAAGCACGATGCCGAAAATCACGAAGCTGAACACCGAAAAGAGCATGTTAAGCGTTTGCACCGTGAGGAAGTTTTCGATACGGCGGTGGTCTTCGATGCGTTGCAGAAGATCGCCCGTGAGTTTGGTGTCGAAAAACTTCATCGGCAGTTTCATCAGCTTGATAAAAAAGTCCGAAATAAGCGATATATTGATTCGTGTGCTGATATGCAGCAGGATTTTGCGGCGGATAAAGTCGATGGCGGTACGGCTGAAAAGCAACATAGTTTGAGCAATGAGAATAAGCCATACGAAACCTATATCTTTGCCCTGTATTCCGGTATCCACGATGGCTTGTGTAAGGAATGGGAATATCAACTGCAAAAGGCTTCCCAAGAACAGACCGAGAATCAACTGCGTGAAAAAACGTTTGTATTTTACTAAATACTTCCAGAGGAATTTCAGTCGATTCTCCTTTTTCACGGTATCGCCCTCTTTTTCGTAAAACAGTGCGGTCGGCTCGAAAAGCAGGGCTACTCCTTTTTCTTCTCCGCCTGTACGTGTGCTTATCCAGTTTTTACAGAACTCCTCTCGCGTGAATCGCATACGACCTTTGCCGGGGTCGGCAACATACACATCATAGCCCCCCTTAGTCTCCCCGAAGGGGGGAAACAGTCCTCCCCCTTTGGGGGAGTTAGAGGGGGCTATTTTATATACCACAACGAAATGTTCCTGCTTCCAATGTACTATGCAGGGCAGCGGGGCTTTTTCTGCCAGCTTCTCGAACGTGATGCGACCGCCCACGGTACGAAAACCGATATTTTCTGCGGCACGGCTGATGCCGAGCATAGACACGCCTTCGCGACTGATATATGAACTCTTTCGTAAGTTATTTATATCATAGTCTTTGCCGTAGTGCTTGGCAATCATACCGAGGCAGGCGGGACCGCAGTCCATGGCATCGGGTTGATGGATAAGGGGGAAAGACATATTTCTATATTAAATAATTTAATATTTCAAAATTCCTGTATCACTATCACTATGATTAATCGATTTATTTTCTCCTTGGTATCTACGACCTTTATTTATATCCCAAGAAAATGTGAAAGAAATCATATTGTCGTAATCAGGAATGAAAACTGCCAAATCTTTATTTATATATTGGTTTGTTGTTCTTTCGCCACTTCGATACTCATTTTTAGATAAGAAATAAGAAAGATTTACCCCAAACGTCATATCATTCAGTTTATAATTTGCATACAGATTACTATATCTCGACCTATAAGTTTCAGATTCTCCCAAAAAGTATCTCTCCATCGAGTTCCAGCGCATTCCAAAATTCCATTTGTTGAGTGTTAGGTTAGCTTGCACTGTACCCCAAAAACGGTCGAAATTATGTGTGTAATTATTGCCATGACTTGAATGTACCAAATATGATATTCCCCCTTGTAACGTAAGTTTTTTTGGAATAACATAGTATTGCCCGAACGTATAATTCCAAAGTTCATTGGCAAATTTGTGATTATCTTGGCTAAACTCAAAGATTGGATTACCCTCACCGTCAACTCCTCTTGTTATTTTATCCATAATGGGATTTTTCAAATATTTATATCCTGTGGTATTCTCAATGTAAAAATGCTTGTGTTGGTAATTTAGAACTAAGGCGTGAAGCATATTTAAATATGGTTTAAGCTCCGGATTACCAAGTTTATACTCCATACTGTTAATTTGCTGTCTAACATTACTTATTGAAGATAATCCCGGTGCAACAGAAAGATAATTAAAGCCAAGGCGTATATTTCCTCCTTTGAAAGGGGAATAGGACAATCCTCCATTGGCATCCCAAGACCAATATACACGGGTATCTTCTTGATCGTACATTTGGCGAATTGCACTTGCCCCTGCATAGTAGTTCAATTTGTTGATATTGCCATAAACTTGGACAAAAGCAGTAGATTTACTATCTCTAAATTTATTCATTACATTGTCGCTTCCTGTGTATCGGTTTTCTACATAACCCTCCGAATGATTTATGCCACAAACGAATCTGAAAGAGTCAAATTGTTTGTCATATCTTGCATCGCCAATCAAAGAGTACCTTTCTCCTTGTGTATTGTACCAATAGTGTTGTATGGGTGTATCGAACAAATTGTTGTCGAATGTTTTATATGAATATCCGTATTCGGTATCTATATATGTTCCTACTACATTAAATCGGAGTGTCTGGTTTTTAGGTAAGTATATTTTTGAATATAAGTCCAACACGGGTGCATAGTTTTTCTCTGTTGGCTCTGTCAGTGAATAATAGGTTGGTTGCCCGGTTTCATTAATAATTTGTTTGTGTCCACGATTAGGACTATCATAAAAACCACCATGAAAATTGACTTCAAAAACATATTTTTCGGGATTCGTCAAATTATATTTTAGTTGTACACGCTGTTGTGCATATTTCAGATATGTACTTATACCCTCTCTTTCAATAATATGCTCTGTTTCGTCAGGTAACGTATAAACATCTTTTTGATTAATAAACCGCTTGTTCATAATTCCATAATTCATAGAATAATTTACTGCATATTCCGATAGCTTATTATTGTATCTGAAATAATAGAAATTATTCCCATTTCCGGTAGTAAAGGCATTTGTAGTATTTATTCCCGTGGCAATACCTGCAATTTTTCTCTTTACTACGAAATTTACTACGGCATCAGCTTTATTGTACTCGAAACCCGGGTTATCGATATACTCCACGCGAATTATCTCATCGGGGCGTAATGCTATTACATCGGCTTGTGTAACTTGTTTTTCGTTGATATATATAGGCACACTACCTGCTCCCGCTTTACTAATAGTCTTTTCTACAATATCTACCATCAATCCCGGAATCATTATCCTGTTAAGAAGATCGTAGCCGTTAGAAGAGTTCTTTACATCTACTTCTGTCGGGAAAATTAAACGTCGGTCTGTCTTCGTGATAGAACGTTCAGCGGTAACTACTACCTCTTCGAGTTGTAATGATTGCAACGCGATATTCCCCAAATCAATCTTTGCAGGTATATTCTTCAAATGAACAGATTGGCTTTCATATCCTACGCAAGTAACCGTTAGGGTATAGCTTGATGTAGGTTTTATATTGCCGCTTAGTGTAAAAGCTCCTTTCCGGTCGGTTATTGTTCCCGTTACAAAAGCCGAATCGGCGTCAATTAATACGATATTGGCAGATTCTATAGGTGCACTATCAGTGCTTACAACAAATCCTTTGATTTGTGCTATTGAAGATAACATTACCGAAGTAATAAGAATGATTGTAAATAATATTTTTTTCATATTTAATTATCATTTATTCATTATATAATGCTTAATCGTTATTTACACGAAAATTTTCGTCCATAAAATTTATAAATTCTTCCCATTTTTGAGGAGTTCTACGGATATGTGCAATCAATAACAATATTCTTTCAATGTGTTTTTTGTTTGATTCACAAAGATCTCTATTAGGTTGCATAGCATAATTGTTTTCTTCATTGATAAAAAACCATTTTCTTGTACAGCCAGCACAAATATTTTGAACCCAACAACCACTACACAGCTTTTCTTTATTATTAATATTGAATAATAAAGGGAAACGTTCTTTATATTTGTCGGGATTATTAAAAATATTAACTCCTTGTATATTGCCCAATTTCAAGTCTTCAATCCCGGTATCCATATGACACGGATAAATATCTCCATGCGTAGAAATAGCAAATATTTCCTTATATATCTGGCACATTTCTTTTCTTGTATCATTTAATATAGCTGATAATATACTCCAAAATCCCTCCGGCATATCAATAAAATCAAATTTTGTTAAGTCATTCTTGTTAAATATTTCATTTTTTTGCTCATTGGTTTTTGATTTTATATTCAAATCATCGGTAATAATACCATTTATATCAAACTCTTCTTTTAAAAAAAGAATTAAATCCTTTTTAGTAATTCTTTGTCGTATATGCTCATCAGTATATGTAGCCTCATACTATAGTACTCCCTCTTAATTGGACTGTTTTTTCTTTAAGTTAAGATAGTTTTTTCTCATTTTTCAAGCCGCATTGGCATAATAGCAATTAGCAGGCGTATTGTACGATAAGGATTGATGCGGACGCTCCTGGTTATAAAACCGAAAATATCCGTCCAAACCTTTCCACAAAGATACACCATCTTGGTAAACATTCAAATACATGTGCTCATATTTTACGCTGCGCCAGAGACGTTCTATGAAAACATTGTCGAGAGCGCACCCTTTGCCATCCATTGAGATTCTTATTTCGTTGTCGGTTAGAACTTTGATGAATGCATCGCTCGTAAATTGGCTGCCTTGGTCGGTGTTGAAAATTTCAGGTTTGCCATGTTTACTTATTGTTTCTTTCAAAACTTCTGCACACCATTGT
>JBGZFC010000017.1:0-22405 GCA_041846575.1 Bacteroidota bacterium | reverse complement strand
TTCAATAAAATATTTTTAGACATGAAAAAATTGGTATATCTATTATTTGCAGTGATTGTTTTAACTGCTTGCGGAACAACACAAACTACCGCCGGAAAAGAGACAAAAGCTATGGAAATACGCACCGCGATTGAGAATTGTCGTTTTACTTTTAATGCTGCTTATGCACATCCGACAAGATACCCGGCCGTCTATCTTTCGCCATATTACGATGTTAAAGTTTCGCCGGACACCTTGTCTGTATATTTGCCGTTTTATGGGCGAGCCTATCGAGCACCAATAAGTCCCGACGAGAATGGATACCGGTTTATCAGCACTGATTTTGATTATAAGATTATTTCGGGGAAAAAGGCAGGAAACCATATAATTGAGATTAAAATAAATGACCAACGTCGAGATTTGCGATTCAATTTTGATATATGGGAAAATGGCGCTGCTCGATTAAATGTGAGCGATATAGACAGACAAGCCATTTCCTTTCAAGGCGAAGTGAGTGCCGGACATAATGAGTGAGTTTTTTTTAAGTAGATTTCAGAGCAAATTGGTAAACCGAAAAATTTTTACTCAAATTCAATTGTAGAGATAAGATTATTTCTACTTATTGATGTGTTTTTTATATTTTTTATTAGCTTTGTACAAATTTGCAAAGAACAGAAGATATACGGATGTATAATCGGTACGGCTTTTTGTTCTGAAAAAATAACTCAAAATATTGATATTATGAATGTATTACTTCTCGGACAAGGAGGTCGTGAACATGCTTTGGCATGGAAAATAAGTGAAAGTAAATCTTTAGATAATCTATATATCGCACCGGGCAATGCCGGAACAGCAAGCTTGGGTACAAATGTTTCTATTTCTGTGAACGATTTCGCAAAAATAAAATCTTTTGTGCTCGAAAAAGATATTGATATGATTGTTGTTGGTCCGGAAGATCCGTTAGTTCGCGGTATTTACGACTTTTTTGCCGAAGATGAAGATGTGTGTCATGTTATGGTAATAGGTCCGTCAAAAAAAGGAGCTGAATTGGAAGGAAGTAAAGATTTTGCCAAAGATTTTATGGTACGTCATAATATACCAACGGCTAAATATTTGACTATCACAGCTGATAATATAGCGGATGGAGAGAAGTTTCTCGATTCATTAGCCTCGCCATACGTTTTAAAAGCAGATGGATTGGCAGCAGGAAAAGGTGTTTTGATTTTGGAAGACAAGGATAGCGCAAAGCAGATGTTGAAAGAGATGCTCGGCGGAAAATTTGGAGATGCGAGTAAAAAAGTGGTCGTTGAAGAGTTTTTGAAAGGAATCGAATGTTCGGTTTTTGTTCTTACCGATGGCAACTCTTACAAAATATTACCTGTGGCAAAAGATTATAAGCGAATCGGCGAAGGTGATACCGGACTAAATACCGGCGGTATGGGTGCTGTTTCGCCTGTTTACTTTGCCGATAAAGAATTTATGGAGAAGGTAGAAATTCAAGTCGTGAAACCTACAATTGCAGGCTTAAAGAAAGATAATGTTGATTACAAAGGTTTTATCTTTTTGGGTCTGATGAATATTGCCGGAGAACCCAAAGTGATTGAATATAACGTAAGAATGGGCGATCCCGAAACGGAGGTGGTTATACCGCGTATAAAATCTGATTTGCTCGATTTGTTTGTAGGAGTTTCTACCGGAACATTAGACAGTAAAACGTTGGAGATCGACGAGCGTTTTGCCACTACCGTGATGATGGTTTCGGGTGGTTATCCCGAAGATTACGAGAAAGGTAAATTGATTTCGGGAATAGATTCGGTAAAAGAGAGCATCTTGTTTCATGCAGGCACATTGCAGAAAGGGGATGATGTTGTAACTTCGGGCGGACGTGTAATTGCCGCTACCTCTTATGGCAACAGTATGAATGAAGCGTTGGAGAAATCTTATAAGAGTGTAAAAAATATTCAATTCGAAGGCAGTTATTTCAGAAGAGATATAGGTTTTGACCTTCAACCTTAGTGTTAGATATGCATAAAAGTGTAAGGTTTTTTAGAAAAAATATTGTTGAAGCAAGATTTGCTTCAATCATAGCGTCTTTGTCTGTTTTGGTAATGCGTATGGCGATGTTTTCGACATACAAAATGCCTGCTTTAGAGACAAATGACGCCGGTTTCTTATGGAATTACATCGCACCTTTTTTTTCTAATCCGCTTTACTCGTTTATTGCATCTACATTGGTTGTATTTGCAATCGCTTGGTTGATGTCTCAATTGAACGATACATTTTCACTTATAAGAAGTCGTACTTGTTTGCCTTTTGTTGTACCACTATTGTTATTCAGTGCACATCCTTATTTCATGGTAATGACCCCCGATTTGGTTGCAACACTAATTATCTCATTGGCTCTTTTCCCCATGTTGCAATCATATCATAAGTCTGCCGCACAGATATTTTCTTTTCGTATTTCGATTATAATCGGAATAGCATCTGTGTTTCAACTCTATATGTTACTTCTTTTACCGTTGTGGTGGCGTGGTGAAAGTTCGATGCGCGGATTTCAATTCCGTTCAATATTAGCATCGTTATTTGGGATTTTGCTAACATATTTGCCTGTTTTCACTCTTTTTTTCTTTTTCGAAAACCTATCCGGATTTGTTCAACCGTTTATGAAGATAATTCATTTCTCTCTGCCGAACTTTACGGCTTTTACTCCGTTAGAATGGATTACTGCCACTTCAACATTCTTATTTTTTATTTTGATTATGTTTTTTAGTATGAAAGCATATAAGAGAGATAAGGTTTTAACACTGAACGCCTTGCAGTTTATGGTGTTTCTGCTTCTATTCTTACTTGTTTTCAGGATTTTGTATTGGAATCACTCTTCTTCTTTTATGACAATCAGTTTACCGTTTTTGTCTTTTCTTATAGCTTATTTATATACGCTTACAACAAACAGAATGCATGTCTATTCGGCTTATTTTGTTTTCTTTATGATTATTGCTTTTTATATGACAAATTATCTGTCGGTTTAATGATTTTTAGGATATAGTGCTTTTGTGTTATAACTTATTGAATATGATTGCTTTATTTTTGATTGTCTGAAGTCGCAACTTTTTTTAATCCATTATATTATCGTTTTTTGGGCAATTAACCGTAAATTTGCAACATTATTTAGAACTACTTATTAATGGCTGAACAAATAAAACACGAATGCGGTATCGCGATGGTTCGCTTACTCAAACCGCTTGACTACTACTACAATAAATATGGTTCTTGGCGCTATGGCTTGGACAAAATGTACTTGCTGATGGAGAAACAGCACAATCGCGGACAGGAAGGAGCCGGATTAGGCGCTGTAAAACTGCATGCTGCACCCGGGAATGAGTATATTTTTCGCGAAAGAGCTTTAGGCTCTAGTGCTATTTCTAAAATATTTGAAAATATTCACGAATCATTCAAAGACTTTTCGGAAAAAGAGTTACAAGATATCGAATTTGTAAAAAGATGTGTCCCTTATGCAGGCGAACTATTTCTTGGACATTTGCGTTACAGTACCACCGGAAAAGAAGGTCTGTCGTATTTGCATCCGTTGTTGCGTCGTAATAATTGGGCATCACGCAGCTTGGCTCTTGCAGGTAATTTCAATATGACCAATGTTGATGAGTTGTTTCAACATCTTTTGGACGAGGGACAACATCCACGCGATTATGCCGATACATTTGTATTGCTCGAGTCATTCGGACATTATCTCGATAGAGAAGTTCAGTATCAGTACGATAAAATTGATAAAAACAATTTAAAGGGGCATCAGGTTAGTCATATTATTGAAGAAAAACTTGATATTCCCTTTTTATTGAAACGTGCAGCCACAGATTTGGATGGAGGTTATGCCATTTGTGGGCTTATAGGCTGCGGAGATGCTTTCACTATTCGTGACCCGTGGGGAATACGTTCGGCATTTTATTACCACAATGATGAAATTGCTGTTGTAGCATCAGAGCGTCCGGTAATTCAAACCGCATTCAATCTTAAAAAACAAGATGTGCATGAGTTGCAGCCGGGCGAGGCATTTATCGTGAAACGAAACGGAACTGTCACTAAAACTCAAATTATTGAAAAGAAAGAAAAGATAACACCCTGCTCATTCGAACGGATATATTTTTCACGAGGCTCGGATTATGATATTTATCGCGAACGTAAAAAGTTGGGCGAATTGCTTGTTCCAAAGATTATGGATGCTATCAATAACGATTTCGATAATACCGTATTCTCTTTTATCCCCAATACGGCAGAAGTGGCATATTTCGGGATGTTAGAGGGTTTGGAGAATCATTTTAATAAACACAAAACAGCAAAGATACTTGAAATAGGCTCAAAATTGTCATCTTCCGAGGTGGAAGAGATTCTTGCCAAACGTGTACGTTCGGAGAAAGTGGCTATAAAGGATGTGAAATTGCGAACCTTTATCGCTCAGGGCAATAGTCGAGATGACTTGGCAGCACACGTTTACGATGTAACCTACGGATCGTTGCGACGCGGTATAGACAGTCTTGTTATTATAGATGACAGTATTGTTCGTGGAACTACGCTTAAGCAGAGTATCATCAAAATATTAGACCGGTTAGAACCAAAGGTTATTGTAATAGTGTCTTCTTCGCCACAAGTTCGCTATCCCGATTATTACGGAATAGATATGTCGAAAATGGGCGAATTTATCGCTTTCAAAGCAGCTGTTGCATTGCTCAAAGAACGAGGAATGCAAAACATAATCGACGAAACGTACGAAAAATGTATTGCTCAAAGAGATAAAAAGAAAGAGGAGATAGTAAACTATGTGAAAGATATTTATGCTCCATTTACCGAACAGGAAATTTCCGACAAAATAGCTCAAATGCTTACAGATAAAGATATTAAAGCTGAAGTGAAGATTGTTTATCAAAGTATTGAGGATTTGCACAAAGCTTGCCCCGATAATTCGGGCGATTGGTATTTCTCCGGAAATTATCCTACACCCGGAGGTAACAGATTGGTAAATAATGCATTTATCAATTATATTGAAGGGCAAGAGAATAAAACTTATCAATACTCACTCAATTTTTAAGGAACAGCTGATGATTGAACGCCTTATTATTTTAGATAGTATTGACCCTGTGATTTTTTTCGGGGTCAATAATATTAATATGCAATTGCTAAAAACGCTATTCCCCAAACTGCGTATCGTGGCACGCGGAAATGTGATAAAAGTGATTGGCGAAGAGGATGAGTTGGCTGTTTTTGAAGAGAAAATACACGAACTGGAGAAGTTCTGCATCGAAATGAATATGCTGAAAGAGGAGGATATCTTGGATATTGTGAAAGGGAAAGCCCCGACAATAGTGAAACAGGATGACCTTATCATTCACGGGATGAACGGGAAACCTATTTTGGCACGTACTCCCAATCAAAAAAAATTGGTGGAAGCTTTTGATGAAAATGATATGGTTTTTGCTATCGGTCCCGCAGGTTCGGGGAAAACATATACAGCCATAGCTTTAGCCGTGAGAGCACTGAAAACCAAACAGGTTAAAAAGATAATTCTTAGTCGTCCGGCAGTAGAGGCAGGAGAGAAACTCGGTTTTCTCCCCGGCGATATGAAAGATAAAATAGATCCGTATTTGCAACCGCTATATGATGCGTTGGAAGATATGATTCCACCACTGAAACTGAAAGAGTATATCGAAAACAAAGTTATTCAGATTGCACCGCTCGCTTTTATGCGAGGACGTACGCTTAACGATGCCGTGATAATACTTGACGAGGCACAAAATACCACTAAGCCGCAGATAAAAATGTTTCTTACCCGCCTTGGTTTAAATGCAAAAATGATTGTTACGGGCGATGTTACTCAAATAGATTTGCCGTTATCGCAACAATCGGGATTGATTCACTCAATGCGTATTCTGCAAAATATAAAAGGCATAGGAAAAGTCGAATTCAATAAAAAAGATATTGTACGACACAAACTTGTACAGCGTATTGTGGAGGCGTATGAGAAGAATGAGTCGAAAAATCTTGCGAAAGAGGAGAAATTGTCAAATAATTATGAGCAATAAATTCACAAAGGAACAAGAGGTTAATTATTTGAATTCTCTTTATGATTTAAATAACAAATGCATTCAAATTGTCAAATATGACAATGCTACTTATAAATGCTTTGAAGCATTTACGTCTCAGTTCTTTGCAATTTTTAAAATATTCGTATTCAAAATATTAGGAAAGTTTCCCATAATACAACGCATTACTGTAAATAAAAGAGTAAACAATAACAAAAACGAACGCTTGTATGACACACGAAAATTGAGCTATCCCCCTAAAAACTTTGTAACAAGATATGGAATAGCTAACCTGAAAAACCAAAGTGTATTTTATGGCACATTTGATTTCATGACAGCCGCACAAGAAATGGATCTTGAGATAGGAGATATTATTACCGTTTCACAATGGAAAAATAAAAACAATTCCAATTTAGTCGTATGCTCAATGTTTACTCAGAAACCAACAAATGAAAATGGAAGTTTTAATCCCCCAATGCTCAAAATCTACAATCTTTTACTTGAAAAGTCTAAAGACATAGTGCATTCCGATTTTATTTTGAAACTTATGTCTTTTTACGCCCACTGTTTCGCAGAAAAAATAGATTCAATAAACAACAATGCTTATTTATTTAGCGCATTACTCGCAAATAAGATTTTATATGAGTATGAAAATGGTTCTATTGATGCTATTTTATATCCAAGTGTTAAAGGAAATCTACAAACAAATAACATTGCGATAAAACCAAGTTCATTTGATAAAAACTACGAATTATACCATACAAGTGAAAAAAGAGTGATATCTATTGATAAGACTCAAGAGTTGCGTTTTGAAATATTAGGACAATCTAAAAGCATCATAGACAACAGTATTATATGGCAAGATATTTATTTACATAATTTTTCAGAATATAAACATTGATTTTTTTGGGTAATTTGACTTGAAAAGTCATATTTTCATAACCGCAGGTCATCGACCTGCGGAAATAAACCCAAGAAAACTACTGCCTGAAAGGCAGGACTATAAAAATATGAGTTACTCCCGTTTATTATATCACATCGTATTCCGCACAAAACACGGAAAAAGTACAATTCCCGAACAACACGAAAAAGAATTGTACGCATACATTATGGGAATAATAAACAACAAAAAGTCGAAACTTTACAGAATTGGCGGAACAGAAAACCACACTCATTTGTTAGTTGATATACATACAACGTTTGCTGTTTCCGATTTTATGAAAGAACTGAAAGAGTATTCGAGCAAATGGTTGGCAGAAAATAATAATTTTCCAAATTTTGAAGGTTGGGCTATTGGCTTTGCCGCTTTTAGCTACAGTTTAAAAGACAAACAAACAATTATAAATTATATAAAGAATCAAAGAGAACATCACAAAACAATTAATTTCGAGGAAGAATATCGCAGACTTTTAAAGGAGAACGGTATTGAGATTGACGAACGATATTTTTTGAAAGATTAGAAATCCTGCCTTTCAGGCAGTAATCATCCTCTATACCGTAACCTCAGGATGTTGACACTGCGGTTATGAAAATCCGACTTTTCAAGTCAAAATATTAATTATGAGTCTTTTTATAGAATATTTTATAAATACCTGAAAGGTGTAATCTTCATAACCGCAAGTCATCCACTTGCGGATAAAAGCAAAAAATAAACTACTGCCAGTAAGGCAGGACAAAATTAACAATACAATAAAACAAAAAGTGTATGAACACTCTCACAAAAACCAATTACCATTTTGACGGACAAACAAACGTCTATCACGGAAAAGTGCGCGATGTGTATAGCATCGGCGATGACACATTAGTGATGATAGCTACCGACCGCATTTCGGCGTTCGATGTTATTTTGCCGGAAGGCATTCCTTATAAAGGACAGGTACTCAATCAGATTGCTGCCAAATTTCTGGATGCTACCGCCGATATTGTTCCCAATTGGAAACAGGCTTCGCCCGACCCGATGGTTACCGTAGGCGTGCGTTGCGAACCGTTTAAAGTAGAAATGGTTATTCGCGGATATATTACCGGAAGTGCATGGCGCGAATATAAAAACGGAGCGCGTGTTATTTGCGGATTGCCTTTGCCTGACGGCTTGCGTGAAAATCAAAAGTTTGATAAACCTATTATTACGCCGACCACCAAAGCCGATGAGGGACACGACGAAAATATTTCGCGTGAAGAGATTATCGCACAAGGCTTGGTATCGAAAGAAGATTATGAACAATTGGAAAAATATACCTACGCTCTTTTCCAACGCGGCACAGAAATGGCTGCCGAAAAAGGATTGATTTTGGTCGATACCAAATACGAGTTCGGTAAAAAAGACGGAAAAATCTATCTGATTGACGAAATCCATACACCCGACTCTTCTCGCTATTTTTACAGCGAAGGTTATCAAGAGCGTTTCGAAAAAGGCGAAGAGCAAAAACAACTATCCAAAGAGTTTGTTCGCAAATGGCTTATGGATAACGGATTTCAAGGTAAGGATGGACAGCAGATTCCCGAAATGACTCCCGAATACTGCAACAGCGTATCCGAACGCTATATCGAGTTGTACGAAAAAATTGTAGGCGAACCGTTCGTAAAAGCCGAAGCGAAAGATTTGGAAACGAGAATTGAGCGGAATGTGAGAGAGTATTTGGGATAGGCTGTTGGCTTTTAGCCTTTGGCTATTAGCTAATTTAACAAACGAAGCTGTCTCAAAAGTAGCATTACTGTTTAATTTTGTCATCCTGAACGAAGTGAAGAATCTATTTTGTTAGTATTACAGATGCTACATTTTGCTAAAGTTTCATACAGCATTTACTTTTGATACAGCCTCATTTGTTATAAATATACCATATAGTTTTGTTTAGTTCTCAGCGAAAACGTATAAGTCCACAGTATTGTTTTTTCAAATTAAATTCTGCTCGGATTTATGCTTGATAGTTTACTGTCTGCTTCCATTTCAACATCATAACTCTTGCTATCATATTTCATTAAAGATCCTGTTGCAGCATCGACGGCCTAACCAGCTAAACCACCCATATTGAGAATGCTTATCACGTTGAAGCTTCTGTCTAGTGTTATAATACTAGTTTTGTAACCATATAGCTTAAATTCTACATCTTTTTCACTTATGCTTCTCTTTACCTTTGCTTCGCAAGGTGTTTTGCAGATTTCAATTCTATCTAAGTAAACGGTAACACCTTCGGGAGTTGAAGAAAATCTAATAGTGCCTTTTGTTGCTATAGAAGATTGTTACACAGCCACTTAGAGGGAGCACTGCTGCTGTAAATAATAATACCTTTTTCATAAAAAATAATGTCTCCTTACCGTTCTCCCCAAGTTCAGAATTCAATAGTTTTGAATAAAAAAAGCGTGGAAACTGTTAAACTTTACTGTCCGTCAGGTTCTACCAAAACCCAAGTACAAGTAAAGCAACAGTCCCACGCCATATAGACGTGGAGCGTTCTGTTGCTATTGCCCTTGTACTTTGTAAATTTGGTAGATTTGACGAACAAGGTAATATCTAAAACGCTTTTCGTTGTTTAAAATATATTATACACCAACGTGTATTTAATTACAAAAATAGCTTTTTTTACAATCAAAAATGTTTTTTTAGTATAAAATTTGTTTTTTCAGTAATAAACAACTTAAAACAGTTTTTACAAGAATAATTAATATCTACCTTTGTAGGTAAAAAACTGATGTCATTTATTTTTTATTCAGTAACAATAAAAACATTCATAAGATAAAAGTTTTTTTTGTGATACTTAAATATGTAATTAACATGCTAACGGCTAATAGCTAACAGCAAAATCCAAAACAATGACTTACAAAGTAGAAAAAGTTCGTCCTTACGAAACAGAAACATCTAAAACGGAGCAAGTAGAGGAGATGTTCAACGAAATTGCATCCAATTACGATAAACTCAACGGATTGTTGTCGCTCGGAATAGATAATTATTGGCGTCGGGAAGCCGCGAAAGCGTTAAAACCTTTCCGTCCCGAGAAAATTCTTGACGTAGCCACCGGAACGGGAGATTTCGCCATTTTACTGCAAAAAATATTGAAGCCCAAACGTATCGTCGGGGTTGATATTTCGGAAAGAATGATGGATGTTGGCAGAGAAAAAGTAAAACAGCGAGGAATGGAGCAAGTGATTTCGTTTGAACGTCAAGATTGTGCAACTATGACATTTACCGACGATACTTTCGATGCCGTAGCCGTATCTTTCGGTGTACGCAATTTCGAAGATATCGACAAGAGTTTCAGCGAAGTGTTGCGTGTGCTTAAACCGGGTGGAGTTTTCCTTTTCTTGGAACTTAGTACGCCCGAAGTTACGCCGATGAAAGAACTCTACAAGCTTTACACCCGACATGTAATGCCCCTGCTTTCAAACTCAATGGCTACCGAACAACGCGCTTACGAGTATTTGCCCGAATCAATATCCGCCTTCCCGCAAGGCAGGGAGATGATGTTGATATTGAAGAAAAACGGCTTTACCAACATTCGCTTGCGGAGATTGACATTGGGAATAACAACAATGTATATTGCAGAAAAGTAAATTTTTATTTAATAAATTGTTTTTATCGCAGATTATAACTTTTTTTTATCTACCTTTGCTGTAGCAAAAGTTTTTATTACAGGAATAGTTATTTGATTATCTTCTTCTTCTTGAGGCAAGCAAATTTTTAACCTTTATCTTATTAAATTATCTTCTGCACAATTTATTTTTTTTATATTAATTTTTATTTTTTTTACATGAACATTTTTGTTGCAGGCTTGAGCTATCAAATTAGCGATGCCGATTTAAAAGAGCTTTTTGAGGAGTACGGCGAGGTATCTTCTGCAAAAATTATTACAGACAAAGAAACCCGTCGTTCGAAAGGATACGGTTTCGTAGAAATGGCTGATGAAGACGGACAACGAGCCATCGAAGATTTAGACGGAGCAGAATATGACGGACGCACACTATCTGTTTCGGTAGCACGTCCACGTGAAGAAAGCGATAGACCGAGAGGTAATAACCGTAATGGTAATGGTTATGGCAATCGTGGAGGTAATAGAAACAGAGGAGAAAGACATTAATGTCACATCTTGTCAGGTTTTACAAAACTGTGTCTGTTACGGATGCAGTTTTTTTGTATGAACTATCATAGCTTTTTAATCGTTATAAGTTAAAATTTAATTTATGCCTACCATTATTCATATTGAAACCGCCACTGAGGTTTGTTCATGTACGCTATCTGTTGCAGATGAGATAATTGTCAGTAAGATAAATAACGATAAGTTGGCACACTCAACAAGTTTGGGTGTTTTTGTTGAAGAAATTATGCAAGTTGTGCGAGAAAACGATATAGAGGTAAATGCTATCTCTGTAAGTAGTGGACCGGGTTCTTATACCGGTTTACGTATTGGAGTTTCGCAAGCAAAAGGGTTGAGTTATGGGTTGGATGTGCCTCTTATTTCTATTCCAACTTCGTTGATTATGGCTTATCTCGTTAAAGATAAGGTCAGTTCCGAAACGCTTTTATGTCCGATGATAGATGCACGCCGAATGGAAGTTTATGCAGCTCTGTATAATACCTCTTTGGATACAGTTAAAGAGATTGACTCGCAAATTTTGGACGAAAACAGCTATTCGGAAATATTATCCAGACAAAAAGTATGTTTCTTTGGCAATGGTGCTAAGAAATTTATGAACATTATCGAAAATAAGAATGCGATATTTATTGATGATGTAAATCCGCAATCCTCGTCGATGGTGATGATAGCTATTGATAAATTTAAGAAAAAAGATTTTGTTGATACCGCATACTTTGAGCCGTTTTATTTGAAAGAGTTTAGCGCCACAATATCGAAGAAAAATATACTGTTTTCATAAGCTATTGATTTTTTGTCATTTCGAACGCAGTGAGAAATATATTCTTTTGGCTGTTCGCCATTAGCATTTGGCTGTTAGCAGCGAACCCAAACCACAAACGGCTATCTGTCATTTCGAACGCAGTGAGAAATCTGTTTAACGTCAGTTCTATGTAAGATAAAAATGTAACAATCAGGCAATAAGGTAATAATGTATATTTGTACGTGGCTATTATCGCTACTAAGGTATAGTTGAAATAAATAAGGTTTTTAATAATTGTTTCTTTTAAACCTTATTTTAACACAAAAAACCTTAGTAGAAAAGAGGCACAAAACCACCTTAGCCTTATTAGCTTATTTATCAATAAAATAGATACAATTAATTATATCGAGTTCACGTTAGTTATTACTATGCGAAATAATTTGCGGGAGCAACCGGACACTGATAGCTGAATTCCTATAGCTAAGAAATCCGAAATTGTAATAAAATAATGTGTCTTGCGTTTTACGTCTAAAAAACAGATAATGAGTAATCTATATTTTTATATTGAATTTCATACAAGTTTTGGTCAAGAACTTTATCTTTGTGGTTCTCTTACCGAATTAGGTAATCTGAACGAAAATAGTGCATTAAAACTTAACTATAGTCGAGGATTTTGGATTGGCGAAGTGGAGATAAAGGATTTAAACGAATCTAAGTCCATAAAATATTATTATTTCGTAAAGGAAAAAGGTTCTGTCTCGCGAAGAGAGTGGGGTGAGCCACGTGAATTGGCGGTAGAGAAAGGGAAAAATTACACAATTAAAGACTCTTGGAAAGAGGCTCCTGCCGACAGTTATTTGTTTAGCTCTGCTTTTACTCAAAAAATATTTCCGCATCAAATAGATAAAAGACCGACGTTAAATTGCAATAAAGGTGTTTTGTTGCAGGTTGTTTGTCCATATATCGATGCAACAGAGGAGGTTGCCATTTGTGGAGAGACAGATTTGTTAGGAAATTGGAGTCCGGAAAAGGCGTTATCCCTTGCGTATATAGGCGATTCGAGTTGGGAGATTTTTTTAGATGAGCAGAAAATTCATCAAAATGTTTCTTACAAATTCATTGTTAGGAATAAAAATACAAAGCAGATAAAACATTGGGAAGATGGCGAAAACCGAAATATGCGTCTGTCGGAAAATTATGGATTAGATACCGTTCAAGTAGAAAAATATCTGCATTATCGTTACAGCGGTTTTTCATTTAAGGGAACGGGTACGGCTATTCCAGTTTTTTCTCTTAGGAGTAGAAGCAGTGCAGGGATTGGTGACTTTCTCGATTTGCGAAAAATGATTGATTGGGTGTCGCTCACCGGTCAACAAGTTATTCAGATTTTGCCGATAAACGATACCACAACTACCGGAATCAAATCCGATTCGTATCCGTATAATGCCATATCATGTTTTGCCTTACATCCTATCTATTTGGGATTAAGCGAGTATCCTTTGCGAGGCAATAAAATGGAGAAATATCTGAAAAAGTTTGCCAAACTTAATGAGTCGGATAAAATTGATTATAGGGAAACATATCTTTTGAAAATTCAATACATTCGCGACCTGTTTATTCAAGAAGGTACCGAAATTTTAAATTCTCACGAGTTTAAACAGTTTTTTATCGATAATCAGTTTTGGCTTTTCTCTTATGCTTGCTATTCTCTTTTGCGAGATAAATATAAAACTGTCGATTTCTCCAAATGGGGCGAATTTGCCGACTACAATGAAACAAAGTTGAGAAAAATAATTTCGGAGAGTGCCGAAGTCAAAAACGAGTTTCATTTTTACTGCTTTGTTCAGTTTTTGCTTGACAAACAACTGAAAGACGTTGCTATATACGCTCGCAGTAAGGGAGTAGCATTGAAAGGCGATTTGCCGATAGGTGTAAATAGATATAGTGCGGATGTTTGGACAAAACCGCATCTTTTCAACCTGAATACCCAAACCGGAGCACCACCCGATGATTTTTCCGTTTTCGGACAAAATTGGGGTTTCCCTACATATAATTGGACTGCAATGCGTGCGGAAAATTATGATTGGTGGAAAAAACGTTTTAAGAAGATGACCGATTTTTTCGATATGTATCGCATCGACCACATACTCGGTTTTTTCAGAATTTGGGAAATCCCGTTACACTCCATTCAAGGTTTGTTGGGGCATTTTTATCCGGCTTTGCCATATAAGGCGGAAGAGTTAAGAGATTTGGGCATATCGTTCGATGAAAAAAGAATGACAGAGCCATTCATTCACAACGATTTTCTCAACGAAGTGTTTGGCTCGTATGCCGATGAGGTGAAAAACAGATATCTGAATAGAAGTTCGGTCTCATTATTTGCACTAAAAGAAGAATTTAATACTCAGCGAAAAATTCAAGCCTGTTTTTCCGATAAAAAAGATGATAAAAGTATTTCAATTCGCGACGGATTGTTTTCATTGTGCAATGAAGTCTTGTTTGTTCGAGACAGAGAGCAACACAACTCATATCATCCGAGAATATTGGCACAAGATACTTTCTCATATCGCTGTTTGAGCGACGCAGAGAAGGAGGCATACGACCGATTATATTTCGATTTTTATTATCACAGACACAATGACTTTTGGCGTTCGCAAGCGATACAAAAATTGTTGCCATTGATAAATTCTACACCGATGCTTACCTGTGGCGAAGATTTGGGTATGATTCCGCACTGTGTGCCTTCGGTAATGGACGAGTTGCAGATTCTGAGTTTGGAAATACAGCGAATGCCCAAAAACGGCGATTGTCATTTTTCAGATTTGGATAAAATACCCTATCTTTCGGTTTGTTCAACATCTACTCACGATATTTCGCCAATCAGGTTGTGGTGGCAAGAAATAAAAGAGATTAGACAGCTCTATTATAACGAAAATCTTAAAATTGAGGGAGTTGCTCCCGAAGATTGTACTGCCGAAATATGTTCGGAAATTCTTCGACAACACTTAAATTCACCGGCAATGTGGGTAATACTGCCATGGCAAGACTGGATGTCAATATCGGAAAAGTTAAGACGAAAAAATGCTGCCGAAGAACGTATAAATATTCCGTCCGACCCCAATCATTATTGGTGTTATAGGATGCATATAATGATAGAGCAACTGCTACAAGAGGAGGTGTTGAACAAAAAAATCATGGAGTTTAGTAAAAGGAGATAGAAAATGAATAACTTTGATAAAAATATTACGGAGACTAAAATTTTGCATGTTCCTATTTTGAATTTGCAAGCAGCCGAAGATGAATTTGAGAAGATAAAGAAAGTCGGACAGTTTGGTGCAAGAGCTGAAATAAATGAGATAAACTGGCTCGAAAAATTTCCCAAAAACCTGCATACAGATGTTTATGTTTCACACGATAACGAAACGTTGTTTCTTCTTTATCGGGTTTACGGCGAAAGAATAAAAGCAGCTTTTACACAAGATTTCGATCCGGTTTGGAAAGACAGTTGCGTGGAATTTTTTTCTCAACGTGATGGCGAAAAAGTTTATCGTAACATTGAGTGCAATATTCTGGGTGCAATACTGTTTTCGGAACGTGAAAACAGAAACTCAAGCAAAAACCTGATAGAAGATGCGACCGCTATTTGCAGACAAACGCAAATCAAGCATAAATATGAAGGCTACACACAAACTGCCGATTGGATTGCATTTTTGCAAATTCCCAAACAAGTGATAGGTTTTAAAAAAGAAGAAAGACTCTCGAAACAGATTTTAAAAGCCAATTTTTATAAATGTGGCGACGAGACACCCGAACCTCATTATCTTAGTTGGAATAAAATAGATTTGCCGAAACCCGATTTTCACGTACCACAATTTTTCGGCATACTTCAATTTGAGTAAATATTAAAAAAACTATAGAGATTATCAATCACAAAAACAAAAATAGAAATGCAAGATATTAATGATCTCATAAAAGTTGTAGCACAATTTGTTGACACAACAAATAAGACAGACATCCAACCTCTGGGAAAAGGTCATATCAATGACTCGTACAAAGTAAGCGTAGATAACAAGGAATATGTTTTGCAACGTATTAATCACAATATTTTTAAAAATGTACATGAGTTGCAAAACAACATTTTGCGAGTAACTTCGCATATTCGACAAAAACTTAAAGACAGGGGCGAAACCGATTTGGACAGAAAGGTCCTATCGTTGATTCCCGCATCCGACGGAAAACTATATTATGAAGACAGTAAAGGCTCTTTTTGGAGAATGATGCCTTTTATTAAGGATAGCAAAAGTTACGAAGAAATAAATCCTGAATTGGCTTACAGAGCCGGATTGGCTTTTGGCGAATTTCAAAGCATGTTGGCTGACATGCCGGGCGAACCACTCTTTGAAATCATCAAGGATTTTCACAATATAGAGTCTCGATTGGAACAGTTTCGGGAATCTGTTCGTGCTGACAGAGCAAACAGAGTAGTTGAAGTACAAAATCTGATTGATGAAATAGAAAAGCGTGCCGACGAGATGTGCAAAGCCGAGCAACTTCATCGTGAAGGCAAACTTTCGAAACGAACCAATCATTGTGATACAAAAGTAAACAATGTTCTTTTCGACGAAAACGACAGGGTATTGTGTGTGGTAGATTTAGATACCGTTATGCCGGGTTATGTTCTGTCCGATTTTGGCGATTTTATAAGAACCGGAGCAAATACCGGAGCCGAAGACGATAAAAATTTGGAAAATGTGAATGTCGATATTGATATATTCGAAGGTTTTACGAAAGGTTATTTGCAAAACGGAATTTCTTTTTTATCTGATACCGAAATACAAAACTTGGCTTTCGGAACTAAGTTGCTGACATACATGCAAACTGTTCGTTTTCTTACCGATTATATCAATGGCGATACCTATTACAAAATAGCATATCCCGAGCATAATTTGGTACGCAGTCGTGCACAGTTTAAACTGTTGCAAAGTCTCGAAGAAAACTTTGATGTTTTGCAGAAAATAGTGAAAGATATGGCTGATAAACTTGCGAAAAAATAGTTGTTTGCAATATTTGTTATGCAAAAAGTATGAGAGATAAAGAAAAATAACTATCTTTGCACCGCTTTAGTTTCTATGTAAAAAGTGGCGAAATTCAGTTTATACAACATACCTCTAAGAACTCTCTCGTCAAGCAAGAATGTCTTTGATTACGAGTTAGATAATAAGTACTTCGACGCTATTGACGGGGACGAAGTAAAGAAAGGTAATGTAAAAGCTAAGGTAGTAGTAAAAAAAATATCGTCGGGTTACGAGCTTAATTTTACTCTGAAAGGAGTTGTTCAGGTGCCTTGTGACAGATGCTTGGATGACATGAATTTAGATGTTGATTGTCAAGAGCGTTTGATCGTGAAACTGGGAGCAGAGTATTCGGAAGAGAGCGATGATATTGTAATCATTCCCGAAGAAGATGGAGTGATAAATGTCTCTTGGTTTCTATATGAATTTATTGCATTGAATATCCCAATCAAGCATGTTCATGAACAGGGTGAGTGTAACAAAACAATGTCTTCAAAACTTCGGAAACACAGAACAGTCAATCTTGATGATGATTCGGATGATGGCTTGGACGATGATTCGGATTATGAAGTAAGCGACGATACCTCTAATGAAAATATAGACCCCCGTTGGGAAGGGCTAAGGCAGATTAATTTTGACGAAAACTAATATTTAAACCAAATAAATAACATATAAAATGGCACATCCAAAAAGAAGACAGTCTTCTTCAAGACAAGGAAAAAGAAGATCTCACGACCACGCAAAACTTCCAACATTGGCAGTTTGTCCAAATTGCGGAGCATGGCATATTTATCATACCGTTTGTGGAGAGTGTGGATATTACAGAGGAAAATTAGCTATCGAAAAAGAAGTAGCACAATAATAGTATTTCCTTAGTAAGTATAATTAAAAAGCCTGGAATAATTGTTTTCGGGTTTTTTTTAACTTTTTTAGATAATAATGAACACTTTAAATGCTACTATAACAGGTATAGCCGCAGCTGTTCCCGATTATATTCTTACAAATGAAGAACTTTCGTCTATGGTTGATACTACTGACGAGTGGATAATGACTCGCGTAGGTATAAAAGAGAGACGAATTTTAAAAGGAGAAGGACAAGGGGTTTCCGTTTTGGGAACAAAAGCAGTAAAAGAGCTG
Organism: Bacteroidota bacterium; assembly: GCA_041846575.1. Classification (GTDB taxonomy): domain Bacteria; phylum Bacteroidota; class Bacteroidia; order Bacteroidales; family Dysgonomonadaceae; genus JBGZFC01. The sequence goes on along the minus strand of JBGZFC010000017.1, from coordinate 4,302 downwards.
TTGAGAAAAACAAACACGCTTCCCGAACAAGTTGATGCATTGATTTTTGCAACAACAACCCCCGATCATCTATTCCCTTCTACTGCATCCATAGTTGCCGAAAATAACGGAATAAAAAATGCTTTCTGTTTCGATATGGAAGCTGCATGTTCTGGCTTTGTTTTTGGTTTGGAAATATGCAACGGTTTGATTAAAACCGGAAAATACAAAAAAATAATACTGGTTGCAGGCGACAAGATGTCTTCTGTTACAAATTATGAAGATCGAGCCACATGTCCGCTGTTTGGAGATGCCGCCGGTGCTGTAATGATTGAACCAACCGAAGAAAGAATTGGTATTCTGGATGTTTGTCTTCAAACCGACGGTGTAGGCTATGAACCGCTACAGATGAAAGCGGGAGGAAGCAAATATCCGGCAACAGTAGAAACGGTAGAGAATAAAGAGCACACCGTTCATCAGGATGGGCGTATTGTTTTTAAATATGCCGTTTCGAGAATGTCTGATGTTTCATTTGACCTGATGAAACGAAATGGCTTAACAGCTGACGATATTCATTGGTTAGTACCGCATCAAGCCAATCTGCGTATTATTGATGCAGTAATGCATCGCACCGAAATTCCAAGAGAGAAAGTGATGATTAATATCGAAAAATATGGAAATTCAAGTGCGGGAACAATACCCGTTTGTCTTTGGGAGTGGGAAAAAAAACTGAGAAAAGGCGACAATATTATCCTTACTTCTTTCGGAGCCGGCTTCACTTGGGGAGCTGTGTATCTGAAATGGGGATATGATGGCGATGCTGTAGAATAGTAACTAAAGAATAAAATTCTTAATATATAAACGTGCAATAATCAATTTAAAGATTATCGCACGTTTTTTCTATATATTCTATTTTGCCCCTTCTTCAATCCATTTTGAACGGTCGGGAGGGGTGGGAGTTTTAATTTGTTTGCGTGGGTTGCGTTTAAGCTCATCGAGCAATACTTCCACAGCTTTTTCTATGCCGGGGTCATTGCCTTTGGCAAGCTCTTCGGGACGATCGACTACCTCAATGTCGGGTGAAACGCCAACACCTTCAATAATCCAATTGCCTGAGTGGTCGTAAATACCGAATCGAGGTACCGAAAGATAACCGCCGTCCACCAGATACGCATTTCCCGAAATGCCTACCAAGCCACCCCAGGTGCGTGTTCCGATAAGTTTCCCTTCGCCTGTTTTGCGGAATAGATATGGAAAAGCATCGCCACCTGACGATGAGTATCCGTTTATCAACATGGCTTTTGGTCCATCATGAGCAATGCCCGGTGATTTCATTGGCAGATTGATGTTGTTTTGATACCAGTAAACCAATGTACGACGATTGAGCAAGTTAATCATTCTGTCGGGAATGAAACCTCCACCGTTGTAGCGGTCGTCGATAATCAGAGCATCTTTGTCGTTGAATGAATACATGCCTCTGTGCAATTCGCGATTGCCTTCTATGGCAGTGTTCGGTACGTGAATGTAACCGATTTTTCCGCCAGAAAGTTTATCAACCATTGCACGACGTTCGAGTACCCAATTGAAATATCTCAATTCTTGTTCCGAAGTTATGGTTTTTACGTTGTATGTCTTTGTTCCGGATGAAGATGGCGAACCGTTTACTGTCAGTTCAATGTATCTGTTTCCTGAATTTTCGAGCAACTCGTACGGATTAGTATCGGTTGTCAGATTCGTACCGTTTATACTGATAATGTAATCACCTTCGCTCACATTGATGCCACTTTCGGTAAGTGGCGAACGGCGACTCTCGTCCCAGTTTTCGCCCTGGTAAATCTTCTTTATTTTGTATCGTTTCGCAGATAAATCGGCTTCAAGTTCGGCACCCAACAATCCTCCGTCAATACGTTCAACTCTTTCAATATCGCCCCAATCCACATAAGCATGTCCGGTATTGGTTTCGCTCACAACCTCGTTGAGGATATAATCCAAATCGAAACGACTCGGAACGTATGGCAACATTTCGCCATATTTCTTTTGAAGAGCCTCCCAATCCATTCCGTGCAGGTTGCCCACGTAGAAATAGTCGCGGAAAATGCGGAAAGCATCTGCATAAATCTGATTCCATTCTTGACGAGGGTCGATTTTCATTGTCAAGTTATCCAAGTTTATTTTTGATTCTCCGGCTTTTTGTCCGGGTTGATTTTTAGCTACTGCATAATCTTTTCCGGTACGATATACGAATGTTTTTCCATCGGCAGTAAGGCTTCCGTTGCTTGCACCGTCAAGAATCTCTTCGGTTTTTTCGTCTTTGATGTTATAACGCATCACTCTATTTCCCGAAGTGTACAGTAGCCCTTCTTCAACTGCCCCTATAATGCTATAATTGCCCGATGAGATAGGAAGAGCAACTATACGATTTTGGATATTTTCGAAATCTATTTCTACCTTCGATGCCGATTTTGAATTGTAATCGGTGGTTGAGTTGTCGGATTTTTCAGCCTCAAAAGGCTCAATATCGTTTTTGTATTTTGTAAGCGATGTGCCATCGTTTTTTAGCGGAATAGCATAAATTCTGGCAGCATTATTGTACAAATAGTTGAATTCGAAACTGCTGAATTCCAGATTAAAATCTCTATTGGAAATAAAGAATAAAAATTTGCCGTCGCGACTGAATGTGGGCTGTCCGTCAGAGAAAGCAGCATCGGTAATCTGATATTTTTTGCTTGTAGAAACATTGTATAGCCACAAAGCAGATTGGTAGTTGGGCGACGATTTGCTGTATGCCAGCCAATTGCCGTCGGACGAGAACGAATAATCGCGTATCTCTTCTGCCGAGGCTTCATCTACAACTGTCTGTTTGCCTGTTGCGGCATTAACCAACCACAGTTTGAGAGTTCGGTCGCTATATGCCAAATGTTTGCTGTCGGGCGACCATTCGGCAGTATATTTCCACGCTTTGGAAGCACTTGTCAGTTGTTTTGGTTTGGCTCCTTTGCGGTTTTCGAGCATATAGATTTCGTATTCGCCTGTAGCATCAGAGTAGTAAGCAATATTTTTTCCGTCGGGCGACCAAACCGGGAATATTTCTCTTATTCCTTGAGAGTTAGTCAAATTTTCTATCTCTCCGTTTTCGACCGGAACAGAGAAAATATCGCCACGAGCATCAAACAATACACGTTTTCCCGATGGTGAAATTGAGTAACTGCTTATAAAATCTTTTACTTTTTTAAAGTAAGGCAGGAGATTCGGATTGTCGTAATTGATTGAAACATTTATTTTTTCGGTTGTGCCCGAAGCTGTATTCAGAACGTATAGATATCCGCCGTTTTCATACACAATTTTACCGTTTCGTCCAGAGGGATACATTACATCAAAATCTTTATGGTGTGTAATCTGCACACTCTCTTTGGTTTGAGTATTATATCGCCATATATTGAGACGCAAATCGCGGTCGGACGCATAAAAGATATGGTTGCCGTGCCATGTGGGCCATTGGTCGCTACCTACCCAATTTGTGATTTGCTCTGATGTGTTGTTTTTTAAATCGTATGTCCACAATTCGGTGGCACGACCTCCTTTATAACGTTTCCACGTGCGAAATTCTCTGTCCACAGGCGTAAAGCATATCTGCTTGCCATCGGGCGAAAGAGTTGCAAAACCTCCGTTCACTATGGGTAATGCTTCTTCAAAACCGCCTTCGATGCTTACCGTGAAATATTTTCCGTTGCGGTCGCCAAACGTTGTTCTGTTGCCACGGAAAAGAATCTGTTTGCTGTCCGGTGTCCAGTCAAGGATAACGTTGTCGTAACCACCGCGAGGAGGCATTACGCCTTCCGAATTGTAAAATGTCAATTGACGAGCCGTGCCACCTTCCGATGGCATTACCCAAACTTGGCGACTGCCCGAATATTCTGCCGAGAAGGCAATCCAACGTCCGTCGGGCGAAATTTTTGGAAACAGTTCTAAACCTTTGTGCGATGTTAACTGTTTGGCAGTACCGCCTGTGGCATTTACTGTCCAGATATCGCCGGCATAAACAAATGCCACGAGGTTTCCGTTGATGTCGGGATAACGCAACATTCTGGCGTTATCGGTAGCCGATGCTACGAATAACACCAAGCTGAAAGTTAAAATAGAAAATAATTTTCTCATATATAATTTGTTTTGAATTTTATTTTGACGTAAATTCCATTAGTAAACGCAATTTTTTGCGGGGAAGAATATACATTTTTCGGACAAAGGAAGAGGAAAAACACCCCTTCACTTTGTGCCGAATGGATAAAAGTGTTATATTCGCCTCCGTCTAAAAAAATTGAATAT
>JBGZFC010000016.1:0-3053 GCA_041846575.1 Bacteroidota bacterium | reverse complement strand
TCGTTTGCATTGATGGATAACTTTTTTGTCTTATATCCTAAACAAGAGACCTCGATGACATAAGTGTTTCTTGGCACTTTGGCCATTTTGAAAAAACCCGTGGTGTCGGTTATCGTTCCGTTCTGAATGCTCCCAGCAGTATCGAGCAGCCGGATGGAGACGAAAGGAATTCCTTTGTTGTCAATCGAATCCAAAACCCGCCCCGTTATTTCTGATTTTCTTTGGGCAAAAGAAACCATTGGTATAATTGCTATTAGTAGAACAATGATGGTTTTATTATTGAACATCATAATTACACAGATTGAAACGATTAATGACAAATTCATAATTGGATATTGGCGGACACAAAAAACAATATATGCACTTATTACATGGGGTGATTTTATCCCGTGTCAAAAACCAATTGTGGCTTTTACCATTGTTTAACAATAATTGTAATAAACTGTGGCAGAAAATATTACCGATGCAGTCGTTATTAATGTTGTTATATACATCACCATTAAACATTATGGTTACATTCCCGAAGTAAAACTCATTTAGTGTTTGTCTTCTGAATATACTCTGCATTGATAATGGTTCGTTACAGATATCGTCTTCGTTAAGAAATACATTTTTTTTAAAAAAATCTAAATTTCTTCCATTGTATATAGGAACATACTGATAATTTCCATCATTATCAAAATCTCTTTCAGAATAAACAATCTTTATATAACAGCATTTGTTTTCTATAACTGTTTTAGATAGGTTTTCTAATACAATTGCTTTTATGAAAACATTGTCATACGCGGCCAATAATTCTTCAAAATATTGGATATTTGAATTTAGATAAATCGCATCTATGACAAGATGTATTTTAACATGTTTGTGCAAGGAAGAGCAAATAAAACCTAAAAGATGGTTGTATCCAGAATAAAGATTTGGTCTGCTACAAATAATGTTAACCTCTTGTATATAAATTAGTTTATTGAGACCTTCCAATTTGTTTTCGAGTAGATGAACTTCTATTCTGTCAGAAATCTCAGATTTTGAGTCACAATAGATAGTTTGTCTTATCGGATGTAATGAATCCGATAACCATTGAATGTTTCCATCTAAATATATGCTGAGTCTAGTTATATCCCAATAAGTTTCGGTTATTGTTTTAGAAAAAGGACTGCTTTTTTCATTATAAATAGCGTTATTTATACTGACAATGGGAGCCATTTGGAATGGTATATTCTTTGCGTTTGACACAATCCATCCCATGTGATTGTTTGTAACGTCATCAAACAAAGAAAAAAGATCACCATATTCATTCACTTTAAAGACATTTAATCCCTTGCTAACGCGCGAGTTAAAGATAGTAAGAATGCTTGAATCGCTGTATTTTAAGAGCTTGGACGATTTTGAATCGTACAACAAAACATTATTCTCGTTTAAAAAAACAAAAACCGATGAGTATAATACTAAGTAATCCATAATAAGATAGTTTAACGTTTATGACAATGACACATCTTCCATAATCTTTACAAAAGAATCGGGTGTGTCTTCAAAATAATTGATAATGCTTTCAAGATAAAGAGAATAGGTCTGCTTATCAAGAAAGCCTTGGCAGTTGTAGTCTTTTTCTGGACTCAAGAAAAACGCACACTGACTACAATTAAATTTGCGATAACACTTTTCGCATTGTGCTGATACCTTTGACAATAAATCATTATACTTCTTGGCAATTTCCTTAAAATTCATCTTCAATTCACCCTTTTCTACCCTACCAAAAGGCATTCTATGCGGCACGTTCTCACAAGGAAAAATATTTCCATTTGATGCCACAAAAAGCTTTCTGCCAAAAGGCAAACAAGTTCCTGTCGGTTTCCAGATTCGAGGTTTGTCGAACAGTAAGTCAATATAATTACCATAAACAAAAGGAGTTTCATTGTATATGAAATAAATAGCCTCTTTAAAAGAAGGTAATTGACTATAATTGTCTTTGTCAAAGATTATGGAATAATCCTCACTGCTAAGTCCATCCAAGGTGTTTTTGAACATTTCTATGAATTCTCTTTTGTATTCATTCTTAACACCATCGATGACAAGTTCTGATAACATCGTTTTTTTGTTGTATTTTTGAAAAATAAAATCAGTTGCTTCTTTTGTTGAGTTTCTGTTGTGAAGCACGCTGTTGAAATTTACTTTACGAAGGAAGTAATCTGGATGCTTGTCTCGTAATAGATCAACTTTTTTTATAACATCATCAAATGAATTGCTGCCATCTTTTTTATATACGCGATAACTATGATTATACTCATTGCCATCTAAACTGATAAGAAGTTTAATGTTATTCTCATCAAGATAGTTCATTATTTCTTCTGTTAATAAAGTTGCATTAGTTGTCATATGAACGCTTAAAGCGAAATGCGCCCATCTGTTTTTTGTATATTCAATAACTTCTTTGATAAAAGCAAATCTAATAAGCGGTTCTCCACCGTAGAAACCAAGATCAATTTTTAAAGAACCAACATTATATTTTTCAGTATTACCACACACAAAATCGATAATAGTAATTGCATCTTTTGCTGGCATGTCTTTCCCAAAACGTTTGGTATGACCGTCATAACAATTACTGTAAACACAATATTTACATTGCAGATTGCATTTTTCAGTTACTTCAAAAACAATGTATGGTGAATTAATTATCTGATATATAATGTCTTTTTCGGAAATCTCATTTTTACATATAGTGTTTATTACATTTGATTTCTCTTGAACAATAGTATCATTAGGCACTGAGTTAAGACTGCCCGTATTTTCGTCGTAGTAATAATTAAAATTATTATGTGATTTGAACTTTATCATACCCGAGGCGCTTATTATTAAAGTAAAATAAAGGCCATTCGACTTACATATTAAAGAATACAGCAAATGGCCATTCCGTCAATTATTTAAACATCAACTTTCAGGTTGCGGTTTTGGAGTTTCTTCTGATTTAGCATCGCATCTGCAATTGTCAGCTTTATCTATAGCTTTCTGAACTCTCTTGTTTGTGTTTGAATTGCAGCAGCAACAGCAAGGACAAC
>JBGZFC010000015.1:0-3436 GCA_041846575.1 Bacteroidota bacterium | reverse complement strand
TTCAATTTTTTTAGACGGAGGCGAATATAACACTTTTATCCATTCGGCACAAAGTGAGGGGGTGTTTTTCCTCTTCCTTTGTCCGAAAAATGTATATTCTTCCCCGCAAAAAATTGCGTTTACTAATGGAATTTACGAATATTATTCGAATAATATTAATAATATTTGAATTATAATAAATTCATTAAGAGGTACAGAGTACCGAAATATTTTTCAGTGAAGAAGTAAGTTTTTCTACAAATCGGTTTATTCCATTGTTTAATGTCATATAAATGCAACAAACGGACTTTGAGCCGTTGATTGCCGTGCCGAATTAAGGTACTAACGGCTTTAAGTCCGTTCGTCCCGTTGAAAATAGCATGTAATTATTTTTTTCTTTCGTTTGTCAACACAACAAACCACAGGTAGCGGCTGGTTGCTGTGACCAATTGCTTTGTGAACCTTGCGAGGCAGAAGTTTTTAGATAAGTAGCTTACCGCAAGTTATACTTGTTCCTCGTTTGCATACGGTTATGAAAATTTCGCCTATTCAGGCGATACAATGTTTCTTATCGGACAGCAAGCAATAAAAAAACAGCAAGATCTTCAGAAATGTGCAAAAGCAATATGCTGATATTGAGGGCAAATTAGCGTGCTCTTAGCCTTTAAATATAAAATAGACCGCTAATACTAAAAATACAAATCCTATCAGATGATTCAGTTTCAGTTGAGTTTGGAAAGCGATTGAAGAGAAAACGACAAATACAATAAGAGTGATAACTTCTTGTATAACTTTTAGTTGTACAAGCGAAAATGCACCTCCGTTACCTTCAAACCCGATTCTATTTGCAGGCACTTGAAAACAATATTCAAAAAAAGCAATAAGCCAACTAAAAACAATTATTCCCAAAAGTGGCAATTTGCTAAACCATGAATGTTCGGCAAGTTTAAGATGACCATACCAGGCAAAAGTCATAAAAACATTGGAGCAGATAAGAAGTACGATTGTAAGAAGATAATTCATGTTGTTTTGAATGAAAAGTATTATAGTAAAAACCAATTGAGACGATTATCTAATTTTATTTCACAGAAAGCCCGATACCGACTTTGTTCCAGCGACAAAAAACGGTGTCAGCCAAATCGATAAGTAAAAACAGTAAAAAACCGATGATGGAGATAGTTACAACTCCCACGTACATAGTCAGATAATCCAGTCGCATCCAGGCATCCACGATAAAAAAACCTAATCCTTTGTCGGTTCCGAATGTTTCGGTAATGAACAAAACCGAAATGGCAATGCCTAATGTAACACGCAAAGCTGAAAATATTTCGGGTAATATTCCGGGAATGATTATATGTGCAATATGTTGCAACTTAGAAGCACCCAAAGACGAAAGCACAAAAAAATTCTCCTTAGGTATGCGGCGAACGGCATCGCGAATTGAAATCATCAGTTGGAAAACAATGATTAATACAATCATCACTATTTTGGCGGTTTCGTCTATGCCGAAAATTAACATGACGATAGGCAGTAATGCCAGTTTGGGAACAGGGTAAGAAAGATATAGCAACGGTTCGAGTATCCGATTCGAGCGACGGCTCATTGCCGTAAGCATTCCGCCAATTATGCCCAAAAGGAGGGCGATACTTGTTCCGATAACCACTCGTCGCAAACTCGCCCACGTATGTTCGCTCATTCCTTTGGAAAGTGTTTCGGGCATAATTTCGTAAACACTGATAGGATTGGGCAGAGCCTTATTCTGAAACAGAACGGCTGCAATCCACCATAGGACATTAAATGCAAACACGCCCACAAATAGAAGTTGTAGCGTGTGTGGAATCCGATATTTACGTTTGATATTCAAAATATAATCCTCAACGTTGATTCAAAAAAGTAAAAATTCTTTCAAATATTACCCGATTTTCGTTCCTCTTCCATCAAATTCTGTAAATTTTGTGACATCCGGTAATAACTTACATCGTTTCTTTCCGCTCCTTTCTCAAACAACGGATTATTGACAATTCTCAACACCTTGCCGGGCAATTTGCTCATTATCAGTATCTGTTTCCCGAGCTTTACTGCTTCCGACAAATTGTGTGTTGTAAAAATTGAAGTTATCCGATGTCTTTTCCAAAGTTTAAGAAACAGATCTCTCGAGATTTCGGCAGAAAAAGTGTCGAGGGCTGAAAACGGTTCGTCCATCAATAAAATATCGGGACGAGAAACAAACAGCCGTGCCAGTGCGACACGTTGTTGCTGTCCTCCGCTCAACTCCGAAGGATATCTATGGAGGAGATCACTAATTCCCAATTCTTCGATTATATCAAAAGCTTCCCCTCGCTCTATTTCTATCTTTTTATTTATTTTACCGGGAAGGAAAATGTTATCCTTAACCTTTTTCCACGGCAATAATCCCAAATTTTGTGGAATGTAGCCGCGTATCAAATTGTCAATAGGCTTATTATCGAAAAGAATATTTCCTTGGTATTGCTTGATAATTCCGGCAATGGTGTTTAGTAAAGTCGATTTTCCGCTCCCCGACGGTCCTACAACCGTAAGAATTTCCCCTGCATTCAGGTCGAAGGAGATGTCTTGCAAAATATATTGTTTGTCAATCTCTACGGAAATATTTTGAAGCGAGAGCATAGAGAAATGGATTTACTGAATAAATTCCGAATGGATGACGGTTGTAATATCGAACGCTGCCGGGATGCACTGTCTCTCTTTTAGCCAAGCTCCTACAGCCTCCATATCTTTCGATTCGGGTAGCTTTGCCAACTGATAATCGGGCAGTTGCACCTGTTCTGCAAGTGCTTTCGGGAAACCTATCTCTTCTACCAATATGTTCTTAAAATTGACAAGAGGCAGTTGTTGCAAATCGCCGATTGCCCTATTGTAGGCACGATAAAAGGCTTGTATTGCCTCTTTCTTGTTTTCAATTGCAGATTTTGTAAACACTATGCCCGTAACATGATAGCCCATCTCTTTCATAGAAGTTATGGCTTGATTTTCATCGGCTTTCGCCATTGTGGCAAAAGGGTCGGGCAAGACGGTAAGGTCTATTTTTTCATTGCGGAGCATCTCCAATCGGAGAGGAATTTTATTAATCTCCATTTTGGAGACTTCATTCTGCTTGATACCTGCATTTTTCAACACCATATCGGTACAGAAATCAATGACTGTATTGCGAGCTACGGCAAAACTCTTTCCTTTCAACTCGGATATGGATGTAATTCCGGTATGTTTTCCGGCAATCAACTCAAATGTGCCGTCGCATTGCGAAGTAAACAATAAATCTACTCCTCCTGCTTTTTGAATGGTACCTCCGGTGTAGTCGATGATGCTCCCATCGAGATTTCCGCTTTGTATGGCGGCATCCCGGTCGTTGGCGGAGAAGAACTTTTGTAAATGAACCGTAACGCCTTCTTCCTCAAAATAGCCTTTGGCTTTTGCTACT
>JBGZFC010000014.1:0-3054 GCA_041846575.1 Bacteroidota bacterium | reverse complement strand
GATACATCCGTCAGTTGAAAGTGCTAATTTTATTATCCTGCTTAATAAATTAATTGATGATACAATGACTGCTAATAGACAACGTTTATCACAAGGAGCTTCTGCAAAAACTACGTTACGTAGCGATAAGTAATAGTTTTATATTTCAAAAGAATAGTATAATAAGTTTGGAATATTTTATATCGAAATATTATTTGTGTTTAAATATTGCTAATAGTATAATTTGATATAAATAATAATAGTAATATGGTTTTATTCTAATTAATAGGTAGATTGTTTTGATAATAGAAACCTTTAATAATCAAAAAATAAAGTATATGACAACAAGAGATAAGTTACAACTTCTTAGAACTAAGATGAAAGAAAAACAAATAGGAGCTTTTATAGTATATAGCTCCGACCCGCATGCAAGTGAATATTTGCCATCATTTTGGTTGGAACGCTCGTGGATTTCTGGATTTACAGGTTCAGCAGGCTTGGCTGTTATAACATTAGATAATGCGGGTGTTTGGACAGACTCACGTTATTTTGTTCAAGCTGAAGAAGAGTTAAAAGATTCAGGTTTTACTTTGTTTAAAGAAGGTGTAGATGGAACTCCAAACTATATAGATTGGATTTTACAGCAACTCTCTGAGGGTACAAAGGTTGCAGTAAATGGTCTTTGTACTTCTAATGCTTCTTGGGAGCTTTTGATAAATAAACTTAAAACTAAAAATATTAGATTATTAGATGAACCGCTACTTGAAAATATCTGGAAAGATAGACCTTCTGATGAAGGAAATCCTATCTTTGTGCACTCGGTAGATTATGCAGGTCAGTCAACCTTAGATAAAATGACGAATATTCGTAAGCAGATGAAACTTCAAGGAGCTTCTGCGCATATTGTAACTGCTTTAGACGATGTAGCTTGGATAACTAATCTTCGTGGTAGTGATGTAGCATATAATCCAGTATTTTTAAGTTATCTATTGCTTACAGATACAGAAGTAAAACTTTTCACAGATATAAATAAGTGTGATGGTTCTGTTAAAGAACACTTGGAAGCATCGAACATTATATTATTGTCTTATGATAGCTTTTTTTCTGAACTAAAAGATTTGCAAGGAGAAAAAATATTAATTTCATCTAATGCAAATCAATCAATATATGAGTCCTTGAAAGAAAAGAATACCTTCATACAATCCGAACCCCCTTCGCAAATATTGAAAGCTACTAAAAATGAAACTGAGTTAGAAGGTTTTCGTATAGCAATGAAGAAAGATGCAGTAGCAATGGTTAATTTCTTATATTGGTTAGATACAAATGTAGGTAAAGAATCAATGACTGAATATTCAATAGGTCGTAAGTTGGAGAATTTTCGTGCAGAACAAGAAAACTTTGTAGGGAATAGTTTTGGTGAGATTGTAGGATATGAGGGTAATGGAGCTATTGTACATTATTCTGCAAAAGAATCTACGGCTAAGAAAGTAACGAATAAAGGAACTATTTTGATAGATTCAGGAGGACAATACCGTGAAGGCACAACCGATATTACAAGAGTTGTACCACTGGGAGATTTTTCTGAGGAATTTAAAAAAGACTATACTTTGGTATTAAAAGGTATGATAAATCTTAGTATGGTTAAGTTTGTAAAAGGAACACGGGGAGTACAACTCGATGCTTTTGCTCGCATGCCTCTTTGGTTAGAAAATCGTGATTATGGACATGGAACAGGGCATGGTGTAGGTAGTTTCCTGAATGTACATGAAGGACCTCAGAATATCCGTAAAGACCTTCGTGATGTACCGTTATTAGTTGGTATGGTTTGCTCTAATGAACCAGGACTATATAGAGAAGGTAAATATGGTATTCGTATAGAGAATTTAATAGCAGTTACCAAAGAAAGTCAATCGGAGTTTGGAGAATTTTATTTTTTTGAAACCCTGACACTCTGTCCAATTGATACACGAGCTATTTTAGTGGAGTTACTTACCGAAAAAGAGCGTAATTGGCTTAATGAGTACCATGCTCGAGTAGAAAAAGTAGTTCTTCCTTTGCTTGCTGAACCACAGCGACAATGGCTGAAAAATGCATGTAAAGCTATATAATATGATTTATTCATTATAAAGAGGCTGTCCGAAAAGTTTCGGACAGCCTCTTTTTGTAATTCAAAATTTAGATTTAAAAGAAAAAGCGTTCTTTTTCTCCATTTTTGTTAATAACAACCATTGAGTTGCGAGAATTGGTATCGATTTTTGTTACTATTTTTTTGAGCGTATCTACATCTTTAACTTCTTCATTATTAATACTTTTAAGTACTTTACCAACCATTTCAAATCCGTGTAATTTGTAAAATTCGGCAGCGGTTGTTATTTTTACACCTGATTCGGTTTTGAATATTTTTTTGTCTTCTTTAGTTAATTCTTTCACTTCCAAACCGATACTATTGATGCGGAAAGTTGTACTTTTTTGTAAGGTTACGTTTAAGTTTTGTGTTTTTCCGTCTCGTAAGATAGAAATGTTCACTTTGTCATTGGGGCGTTTTGTGTTAATGTAGCCTGTTAAATCAGAATACGTTTTAATATGAACGTTATCAATTTCTTTTATAATATCCCCTTTTTTTACGCCCGCTTTATCCGCTCCCGAACCTTCTTCTACGCTATCGACATAAAATCCTTCGGTTTGTGTAACTTTCATTTTTTCAGCAACTTCGGAATTGAGTTCAGCTCCTCTGACCCCCAAAATTCCTTTTTGTACATTTCCGAATTCAATGAGGTCTTCCACTACTTTTTTCGCGATATTACTCGGAACAGCGAACGAATATCCAACAAAAGTTCCAGTTCTTGCCGAAGCGATAGCTGTATTTATGCCAATAAGGTCGCCGTTTAAGTTAACCAATGCTCCTCCACTATTTCCGGAGTTTACGGCAGCATCGGTTTGTATGTATGAATCTACACGGTCGTTGTAGCCATTGCTCAGATTGCGAGCCTTCGCACTGATAATTCCTGCAGTAACGGTTGAAGTAAGGTTGAACGGATTGCCAACAGCCAAAACCCACTCTCCTACTTTGGTATT
>JBGZFC010000013.1:0-3961 GCA_041846575.1 Bacteroidota bacterium | reverse complement strand
GAACATCAGCACTTCGGCTACAATGAATTATACCCAAATGGTGGGCGTGAATTATGTAAGCACCATTGCAGGGAATGCCAGTCATTTTATTACAGGGAAGCTGTTTGAGTTGATTGAAGGGGATGTGCATAGTGAGACAAAACAAGGGAAGACTATAATTAATAATGATGGTGGCATAGAAAGTTCTTGTAGTAGTTCTATCAACAGACATGCACAAACAGAAGTGCAAAATAATAGTGGAGAGAAAAGTAAAAATCATTAATAATCCATTAGGTTATGAGTAGAATAAGAATTGTTAAAGGAAAACTTACAGAAGTTGTAGGAAAAGATTATAATATCTATTCAGCGAGTAGTATTGTAGATAATGCTCTTGGAACAATTACAATGACGGGAGAGAAAAAAGGGGTTACTTATGGTAATCCTGAAAAACCTTCTGAAATCAATATATACCCCCAAAAAATAGTTTTTAGACCAAAAAAAATATCTCCCAAAAAGAATATTCTTGCTGTTGTAGAAAATATTGAAAACATATTAAAAGAAGGTGATGATTTATTTATATGTGGGAGGAAAATATGCGATAATTGGACGAGTCTAAGTGGAAAATTATATCTAATCCCCCAAGATATGTCTCTCTATGGAACAACATTTTTTAAAGTAAATGGGGAAACATATCAATCTATACAAGAGATATCAAATTGTATTACATCAAATGATTATATAAATTCTTTTGAAGAACAAATGCAAATTCTAAAAGAATTTATCGAAGATATTGAGGCATCTAATCTTAGATACAAAAGTCATATAAAAGATAGAATATCTTATGACGCTTATTATAGACTAGTGAAATGTATAAAAGAAACTGAAAATTATTTAGCCAATACTTCCGAATATAATGAGTTTAGAGATTGGGTTGATAATAAATTTGATTAAAAAAAATATGAGAAACCTGTTGTGCATTTAGAAAATAAATAATAAAAAAAAGATTGTTCATTCGACTTAAAAGTCGTATATTTACTTGGTTACCAATCAATTAAATATATGAACAATCTCATTCAAAATTACAAAATTATTTTAAAACATTTGACAAATACTTGTAAACATATTGAAACCTAAGTTCAAGTTTCTAATGCGAAAAGAAAAAAGAGAAAAAAAATACGCATTAGAAGATGAAAAATGGTTTATATTGTTTGTGCTTGTCTAAACAATCGGAGTTACCGAAGAATTACCACGCAACCCCTATAAATACGCAGTTCTAAGATGATGAATTGTGTAGAAGTAGCCATTTTAAAACCGAAGTCCGTAGTACAATATACAGACTTCGGAAGTCGTCGATATAATGATAAGAGTAGAGATAATTTAAAACAGAATACAACAGAAAAATTAGACAAAAATGGACTATCCTCAAAACTCGTACAGATTAGCAAGAATAGAAATGTTAAATGCGTCAATACTTGGGCGCGCCAATACCAGAACTTATATTATCAGGAAACGCAGAAAAGCTATCTCGGAACAGTCTCGAGTGCCGTCGCTGCTAAGATTTATAAAATTACATCCGTGTTTATCAACTCCGTTATTAAGATGTATCAGCCGTCAAGCGGTTTTAAACAACGGCTTATTACCTTCAGTACGTTTACTTTATCAGAACCGCAAAAACACTCTGATAAGGAAATTATTAAAACCTTTGTAGATTTTATCGACCATCTGAAAAAGGTTGATAATCATATACTTGGCACGTTTGACAAGGCACCAGGATTGAAGAATTATGTTTGGAGAGCCGAGACCCAAGAAAATGGAAATATACACTTTCATTTAATTGCAGATTGCTATTTGAATAAAAATACATTGCAGCGTCTCTGGAACAAATACCTGCTAAAACTGGGGTATGCACCTAGCAATAACAGTGCATTTGTGGAATCATTGAAGAAGGACAAGAAGAATAATAAAATATTGGACGTGGAGAATTACCTCGTAAAATATATGACCAAAGCACCACTAAAGAATGAATACAAAGGACTAACGCAGTCCCAGGCATTGGCACTATATGAAACAACGAGGGGTACAGATAATGAAGTAAACCCATTCAGAAGACCTGTTATTGGTAAGATTTGGGGTTGCTCAAAAGCTTTGAGAAAGGTTGATTTTCCTAAATTTTACGATACAGAAATTGCAGAACTTGACGAGCTGAAAAAAGAACTTACAGAGAAGAAATTGGAAACACTTCCCGATTTCATACGCTATTACTCTGGAAACGTGAAAAAAGCATTAAAAAAATGCAGGTATGAATTGCAAAGAAAAGTAAAGAATTATTATAAAAATGTATTTATGCTGATAAATTCATCAAAAACAATGCGATTAACCCGTGTGATGATGATACGTATAGATGAATGGTGTAGGGCTAATAAGTTGGCACACGGTTGTCGAAATGAACACGATTATTTAGAGATGTGGGACATCTTGAATCAAGTAAATTGGAGTAAAGAGATATTAATGTCAAATGAACATCAATCATTGCCCCCTGGCCCTGTTGTGAATAAAGTGAAGTATGTTCAAACCTCATTATTTGATTGATATGGAATTTAAGCCTAACTACAAATTGCGAACAAAAGACATTGCAACATTAGAAGATTGCAGTACTAGAACCGCTGACCGAGTAAAGAGAGCAATAAAATTTTTATTTGGAATAGAGGTTGTGAAATACCGTGATTACGTGCGGTATTATTCATTATCTTACGATGAGGTATTAGAAATTAAGAAGAATAGAAAAAGTACGCCAAAATAAGCCAAAACACGCCAAATTATGCCAAAATACGCCAGCGGTAATCGTTGGCGTATTTTCTTTGCATCGTAAATCAAAAGTTAAATAAAAAAAATTAAAGATTATGTCATTGATTAGAAAAAGTATTGACGCAGTTAACAAACTTGTTCAGTTTGAAATTAAAGAATCTTGTCAATCTGTGTGTCTAGTATTTGAAGGGTCTGCAATACCAACCCTTAACCAATTAACGGCAACGGTAGAACTGGTTTCTAAGAATAAGAGGGACGAAGTTTTGTATCGTCAAAAATTGTCACTTGTGAAACAACTTCTTAGACAATTCGTGCCAAATATGGGATATATACTTCCTTTGGCACTTGACAAAAATTTAAAGTTATCTGAAGATGCTTATTTGCGTGTAACTATTGTATGGGAGGGTACAAATCCTACCTCATTCGGTTATAAGCTGAATAAAGTTCTTGGATATACTTCCGTTCCGTTGTCAATCAAAGAAGTAAGAGGGGGTACAATTGATACTGAGTATTATCCTCTATTGATGGTAGGTGCTGGAGTTAATTCAATTGATACGGTTGTGATGATAGAAGATGTTGACGGGGTATTGAAACCTGAAAAGGTGTCCCTCAATAGAAATTACATTGATTCTATGAGACCGTACAACGAAGATTCAACCGCTATTAAGTTCCTGCCGTTGTTCGTGACGCAAAATCAAAAGGTCGAAATCGAGGGAGATGTTGCGAATTATTTAATTAACGCCTAAAAAATTGGAATATGTTAATTGCTACAAGTAGAGGGGGTGGATTTGCTGACGGTACATCTACGGTAGGTGGAACCCGTACGGGGGGCGTGCGAATCCCTCCCGTGTCTGTGATGCCACCGAATACAATACCTATTGTAAGTCCCATCGTTAACCCTATTATTAGTCCTAATCCTGTGGTTAATCCTGTGGTTAATCCTGTGGTAAATCCTGTTGTTACTCCTGTAACGCCTGTCCCAACATATCCAACGACGCCTATTCAGACCTATCCAGTGAATCCGTTGAATCCAACGCAACCGCCAAAGTATAATGTAAACCCTATCGGGGGTAATCCTAACCCTGCATTGGGTAATTGGTTGGGTAATATTGTTGGTGGGGGTAGTACTCCTATTGGTGGGGGGTCATTGGGTACTGGCGTAGGTTCTGTAATTGGT